>JAGOCT010000048.1 GCA_017998585.1 Candidatus Cloacimonadota bacterium
TTCATAAAGACTCTCACCCATATTTTCCGAAACATGATCGATCATGGTATCGAGTATCCTGATGTACGTTTAGAAAATGGGTTTAAATCTGAAGCAGGCAATATCTGCTGTCATGTTAAAACAGAAGCAAATTGTTTCACAATTGAACTAAATGATGATGGCGCAGGCATTGATTTAGAAAAAATCCGAAATCTGTTAAAAAAAATAAATCAGGAAGATCTGGAATTTTATGAGATACTCCAGTCTGTAATTTGTAAAAACCAGTCAAAAAATCCCGATCTGTTGTCTGATGAAGAAATCCTCCCATTAATATTCTATCCGGGATTCAGCACAAAAAATCAGATTACTGACATCTCAGGCAGAGGTATCGGACTCTCAGCTGTTAAGCAGGAAATTGAAAAGCTTGGAGGATCACTCACAGTAAATACCATACAGAATACAGGCACCTGTTTTGTCATCAAACTGCCATATATTTATACTCCCTCTTCTTTGCAACAAGATACAATATTTGAACAGACAATTGAACAGATATTGATACAATTTTATTTAGAACAGACTGGTATTCAATTACATAAAATGGATTCAGATCATCAAAACGATTTACTCGATTATGCTTCTTGTATCAAGCTGGAAGGTAATAAATCAAGAATCATCATTTTGACTACAGGCTCATCCATTATGGACATATCTTTTGAAAAAATGCTCAAAGATGCTTCTTTAAATGAAGAAAACGAGTCTATGAAACAACAATGCCTTTCTGAAATTCTGAATATTATTTGTGGCAATGCACTCACAGAGTTAGAAGTTCATGATTCTGATTTAAAATTACATACTCCATATTCAGTAAAAGCCCAGGCTTTTCATTTTATACAAAACTCATGGCCATTAAAAAGGTTGAGTTATGAATATCAGGGAGATAAGCTACATATTTACTATGCCTGATGACATCTTATAACTTTCTTAGTAAAACGATCTGCCCTCTCAGGGTTCCCTCTTCTATTCCTCTTCCTTTCTTGGAGAACAAGATACTTTTCAAGTAGGATAGAAGCAGGGTTGGAACAAGCAGAGACGACCAATCTGATCCTGATATTTATTTACTTTTCTATTTCTCTAATTTATCTTTATCATAAATATCTGAAACAATTGATTGTCCTATTATTTTAGATATAGCATTTTGCCGGAAATATGATGCCCCCCTGAAATAATCTTATAAAGATAAATCCCACTGGCAATTATTTTATTATCTGAATCTCTTCCATCCCATAGTATTGTATTTAATCCCTTGTTGAAATGTCCTCCATCAATTGTTTTTATTTTCTGTCCCTTAATATTGAATATTTCAATTTTAACAGATTCCTGTCCATTCAGATAAAAACTGATTTTTGTACCGGCAGTAAAAGGATTGGGATAATTGCTTTGACATGACAATAAAGGCTTGTTGTAATCTGGATAATTTAATAATTTATCCATAAAAATAGTCTTGGAAAATGCGATATTATCTTCATAAAAGAATAATTCCAGTGAGTTTTCTGTTTGTATGTTTGATTTCACATATCTGGCTTTTATAAAGTCAAACAAGGCATATCCATTATATGAAGTATCAAGCTTATCATCTTTGTCGAGATACCTGTAATAAAAATAGTCATTGCATTGGATAATAAAAAAATGATATGTTCCATATTCAATAATATCAATTAACTCTAATTTACTCAATGAATCCAAATAGTATGGCCCATTGTAAAGCTTATACTCTCTTATCATTTCAAGGTTTTGATCCGTTATCTGATATTGTCTGAGAATCAGATCATTCCCCTTTCTTAATGGCAGATAAATGACATTATCTTTAAATAAAATATCCGAGAATAATGGTTTCGAATCTTCTTCAATTGTCATATTTATCCCATTTCCCTGATAGACAGGTAATCCGGAATCTTTATTAAAAATCTGAACGTATAAATTGTAACGGTTATTTTCTGAAACTGTATAGAATAGCAACAAGTTCTCATTATATTTAAAATATTTATGAACATTCCATATATTAGAAGGTAATGCATAATTGTCAATGACACTTCCCTCTTCCGTTAATTGTACAATCTCTTTAGAGTCATTTACTAAAATAAGATGATCATTATAACCCCGAAAGATATAATTTCCCATACTCTTTTCTGTCGCACCCCAAACAAAGTGGTTATCGACAATCTTGTTTATAAAATAGTTACTACCTGTTTTATAAAATATCCAATTAGTGTCATTATCAGAATAATAATCTATATGTGAACTGAAGGCATTATCAGTGTCTCCCCAAACTGGCAGAGAATCGCACAAACTTTGGTATTGATCATAAATGTAAAGTGTCTTGCCTAAATTTTCGGTTTTCCTGACAATACAACTATTATTACTTAATAAATTAAAATCATATAAGTTGCCTAAATCAGCAAATTCTCTCTTTGCCGGAACAGAGCTATCATCCTGCTCGAGAAAAACACGACCAACATTAATGACTCGCTTATCATAATAAAGACTCGGCACACAATTTTGGATAGAGCTTAGATCGAGTCCTGGCTCAAAGAGGTAATATTTTGAAATTAAATGGGCATCTTGATAATCAATCGTTGATATATAGTACTGAAAATTGGGTGTATCAAACTCTGCTCTGCTGAAATAGAGCTTATTTTGATCAAACAAAAAAGATTTATCTTTAGTTCTGATCTCAGAATCAAAGAATGGAAAAGTAGAAGTCTTTTCACATACGTAATTATTGAGATTGAGTTTAAACAAAGCAAATTCGATATCATAAATACCATTTTCTGTCGCTATAAAATAGAAATTATCATTATCTTCCTGGAAAGTTCTGACAATCTTTTTCCCACTTGAATAAATTTCATTAATAGGCACATAAATTCCTCCCATAACAAGTTCTGCCTGATGGCTGTATCTGTTCATCAAAAAATTAGTTGAGCTAATCGGATAAAAGGTTAAAAAACCACCATCATTCAACTGAATAAAATGTAAAGGGATATTCCCTGCTTCTTTCTTCCACATGAATGTACCCTCTTGATTAAAGCAGTTAAAATAAGGTTTATTATCTGTTCCTTGTGTAACGATAATGGTTTCTGTTTCAGACAACATATAAACCTGAGAATTAGCATTTTCATGAAGGAGTAAATCACTGACAAAGTCACCATTTATGTTAACAGATACCAAGTGAGGTCCATCTGCCTTATAAACCAGTATTTTAAGATTACCAGATAAATCTGAGATTGGCATATAACTAAAGTAAAACGGGTAAGCAATCGATAGTATCTTCTTGCTTTTATTCCAGTCGATATTTCCATCCTCATTAACATGAAAAATTTCAAGTTCATTATCAGCTTCTGATAAACTACTGAAATGGATCTTTAAAAGAAAGAGACCACCCATATTATCAGCGACAACATAATAGATGTTGGTAATATTGTTGTAAATCTTTCCATTTACTCCCCAGAGAGGATTTCCTTCATCATCAAACTTTTGTAAGACCAGTTTTCTATCTGTTTCATTACAGTAAACAAGATAGTTACTATTATTAGAATTGATTGCACCGTTAACCTGAGTCAGTTCTTTATCACTTTTTAACAATATCTTCTGTTCTTTATCATCAACAGAATTTTCTGCATTTTTTGAGTAAACTATTGAACCATCGAGTACACTATTCGTATAATACAAGGACAACACATGCTCTTTTGTTTTGTATAAGTAAGTGTAATCTTTCCCTTTTCGTAAAAGAATCACGTTGATATCTTCATTTAGATTATTCGCAAAAATAAATACACATATAGACATAAAAACAATTACTAATAATTTTTTCATAGTCAACCTCTCCATAATTCAATATAAATACATATGTTAAAAATATAACTAATCTTCTTAAGTTTAATTTCAATTATTACTTAAAAAAAGTTTACACTCTCACTTCTTTGTAAATCTATACCAAAAAATTAATAATTTTACAATAAGAGGAGACTTTTGAGTCTCCTCTTTTTATCAAAGTTCTTTATTTTACCATAATCATCTTCTTAATCTCACGGTAGCATTCTTTCTCATTTTTGACATTCAATACATAGAAATACATACCTGAAGATACTCGCTTACCCGTGTTATCAACACCATTCCATACAGCTTTATGATACCCATAGTCTAATGGTTGATCAATAAGCTGTTTGATTTTCTGTCCTTTAATGTTAAATATGGCAAGATCAACACGACTATTATTTTTTAATGCAAAACGAATTTCAGTCGTCGGGTTGAATGGATTAGGGAAATTCTGGTAAAGGGCATAATTTGTTGGTTGAACCATTAATGAAGGATCGTTGGTTTGAAGAATATAGTTAAACTGGTTATTTGTCAGATCAACACTAATGGTATCAACAATTGTCTGATATCCGGTTTTTGATATAGTGAGAACATAATCTGTCATATAGACTGCAGCTAATCCAATCACACCGGTATCATCTGTTGATAAGTTTAATTCCTGATTATAGATACCATCATTACCGAGTAAATGAAAAAGAATATCTGATGGTTCTTGTTCATCTGACAAGGTTAGGTTAAAAGTACAAGGGATAAATCTCTTTACTTCAATCTGATTGGAAACAGTCCCTTCACTTACTAAAAGCTGAGTTTGACCAGGGACTGAATAAACCGCTTTTATCATATAAGTATAAGTGCCATCATTTTGTTGCTGAAGGTTATCTGAATAGTAGAGATTGCTGGTTTGTGCAATCTGAACATAGGCTTCATCATTATACTTTCTAAAAACCTGATAGTAACTGACAGCCCGAGATTTAATTTCCTTTTTGACAGGGTTAGGATTATTCCAGCTAATGTGAACTTTATAAACAGCATCCAGATAGGTAACCAGATTTTGAGGTGCAATGATTGAAATGACATTAAACGGTATTTCTTTACTGATAGAATTACCCGCTTTATCTGTTACTTTCATTTTGATTTTGTAAATACCATCAGCTAAACCATTCAATGGAACAGCATCTGGATTTAGGAAAGTCCAACGGGTAATAACATCTGATCCATTGTCAACATAGCTTAAAGTACCAGGTATAAGATTATTATTGAGGTCATACAGAGAAACATAACTAATATTTGGGGAGTAATGAACGCCTGAGGTCATATCAGTGAGTTTCACCTGAACTGAGTTAAAGGGTTGACTTACAATTGAGTTTTCTGCAACAGCACTTTGAGTTGAGCCATTATAAAGAGCAAGCTGTGTATAAGATGGCATAATTGTATCATAGATGAAAGTCATCGTTGTATCAAACTCAGCACCATACTGGTTCGTTGCATGGAAGTTAACATAGAATTGACCATCATTCTCTCCATCAGCACTTAATGGACCTGTTAACTGAAGGGTCGTCTTAAGATTTGTTTGTTCAAGCTGATAGCTCAGATTTGCACCCTGAGAATGCTCAGCAACTTCACCATTAGGGAAAGTCAGCTTGATATATGTATATAAAGGATTCTGAACTACCGGAATTGTATTTTTGAATGAGCCTGTAATCGTAGGTGGGGAAAAACTGTTTGTATAGTAATTAATGACATTCTGCGGTGTATAATCTACCAATTGAGGTACAATATGCGACATAAGTGTAAAGGAGTAATTCCCTGTCAGAATATTACCAGAATAATCTGTTGCTTTCATCTGAATTGAATAGGTACCATCCTGTGTTCCATCTACTGGAATTGGAGAAGACAGAACCCACTTAACAGTTGCATTATCAACGATTCTGGTTCCTTGAACGAGTGAGCCTCCTGGACTGAGTAAGCTGATATTTGTCAGATTTGAGGCAAAATTAACCTGAGAAGTCAGATCATAATAATTTACTTGAATGTGAGTTATCGGCTGACTAAATATCAAATCATTTTTTTGATTGCGTTTTGGCATATTTTCTTTTAAGAATTTTTCTTGTCTGTTTACAATCATATCATTAATTTTCAGATTCTGATAATAAGGAGTTAGACGATCATATACAAAATTAAAGGTAATAGGACCTTCCTGGAAATTATCTGTTGCTAACAAGGCATAAATCTGGTATTGTCCATCATCCTGCCCATTTGTCCCAAGTGCTTGATTCAAGGTTAACGTAATCTCATATTGATTTTCATTATTACTTATTTCTAAATTAGCTCCTTGACCATCCTCGATAAACGATCCATCCGGATGTTTAAGTCTTAAATAAGTCAGGTTTTCATTCATCACGACATTCTGCTCGTACTCAACTACCAGTTTTATCTGATTTAGATTAGTGTTAATAAACGCATTATTCGCTGGTGTAACACTTACAATGTTTGCTTGTAACGCATTTAATACAAAGCTTAACTGACTGATCACAGTATTATCAGCATTATCTACAGCACTGCTTTGGACAGCAACAATACTGCCTAATTCTGAAAGTGTTTCATTGAAAACGTATTTTAGATAGTTTTCATCCGGATATTTGAATAAAGTACCTGGCACTGCCTGGTTATTGACACTGACAGATATTGCGGTTTCATCAGAGAGATAATCAACGCCTGCTGTTTGATCGGCAAGAAGAAGTTTTACATAAGCTACCCCATGATAAATATTGTCGTTATTTGAGACAATTGTTTCTGAACCGTTTTGTAAACCAAGTCGAACACTTTGAATCTGTGGTGCTTGGTTATCAAAGATAAATTGGGTAATGAACTGAGTATTGTATGATTGAGTGTTTTGAACCTTAGTTTGCAATGTATAAAGCCCATTCAGACTCAAACTCTGATTTAAGATCAATCTCATTCTGTATGAATTTTCACCGGTACTAATGATTTGCTGAGTAGCTCCCTGATTATGTTCAATCACCGTATTATTTGGAGTCGTTACCTTAATATAAGAATTTTCATAATCCTGAAGATCAATTGGGCGAATGTCAGTGAATTCAACATAGATTTCATTGTTAGCCAGCATATTAAAGACAGAACCATGAGCAGGTACGATATTGTTAATCTGTGGTGCAGAAGGATTGATCAGTCTGAAATTCTTTTGACCAGTAATCGTATTGCCTGCAATATCGGTTGCTGAATATTTTGCATAATACGTACCATCCATACTGCCATCACTTAGCAACTGATTGTTGAGTAAGTATCTGAGCGTACTGCCATTTAAGGTTTGGACACCTGGCAATAATTGATTCTGGGCATTATATATACCAAGATAAGTACTTGAAGAACTGTAATTTACCTGAGTAGTGACATCATTCAGATTGATGCTGACATACTGAATATTCTGATTTACAATCATATTATTACTTAAATTACTATTCCACGGAGTAGTATCCTGTGTACCACCAATCAATTCATTAGACACAACTGGTGCCTGTGTATCATAGATAAAGTTCATCTGATGTGAAACACTTTGACCAATGGTATCAACGATAGTTGTTTGAACGGTATAGTTTCCGTCTGCACTACCATTTGTTGCAAGTGAATTTGTAAGTGTTAGATTCGCTTGCCATAAATTATTTTGAAGAGAAGTAAATGACAGATTAGCGCCATTTCCATTCTGATAAGCACTTAAAGGTCCCTGAAGAATGATCTGACTATTTTGACGATCTAATCCAAATGTATTTACATCCAGTATTTTTTTACTGATTCGATTACTCACTAATTGATTGATAACTGCATTTGTAACAGGAATATGTTCAACTATTTGAGGTTGAGATGGATTTATCAACTGAAAAGCGGTATTCTGATTGAAGTTATTAGCAGCTTTATCATATGCAACTACCTTAATTGTGTACATTCCAGAATTTGCATTTTCCAGAAGAATTGGAGAATTTAATTTCCAGGTGATTCGTCGGGTATTCACATCAATTGTACGAAGACCATTAATAATTTGATCATTTTGATTATAAAGCTGAATTCTGGACATATTAGCAGCAAAATCAATACCACTCAGGTTATCGTTTAAATAAACAGAGACAGAATCGATACGATTTGCATAATAATTAATCTGATTAACAGTCTGTAAACTGGATTGATTTATCTTTAAAGACGCAATGGTTGGATGCGTTGTATCATAATTAAAGAGAACACTGCCTGCAATTGATTGGTTCAGGGTATTTTCAACATAGTATTCAACATAATAGGTTGCATCATCTGCTCCATCGGTCAATAAACCCTGATTTAAAGTCAACGTAATTGTAGTTTGATTACCCTGAGTCTGGTAAGATAACAAAGCACCCTGATTATTCTCAATACAAACACCCGTTACTGAGTGCGTCAATTTAACATATGAATCTGCCTGATTTATTGGAAAATCAGATAGTATGATAGCTCTAATCTGATTGGAATTTAACTGATTTATATTTTGATTAAGTGAAGGATAAGTATTCACTAATACCGGACCCGTCACAAAATCTATATTCTGTAAATTGAAATCGATACGGCCATTTGAACTATTACCCGCTATATCAATTGCTGAATATAATACATAGTAATTACCATTTTCATCATTATTGGCTGGTATTGCTGTATTTAAAGTCCATGTCAATGTACTATCTGCTGAGTGATAATTTAAAACGCCATCAACCAGTTGATTAGCTTCATTATAAAGTTTGATATATGTATTAGCTGAATTAACATTAACCTGACTGCTAAGATCACTTACTTTAATTTTTACCATTTTTATGTAGTTATCATATAGCGTATTATCGGTTAATGTTTCTTCCCAAACTCCATTTTGTGGATGAATACCGGATATCTTTGCATCTGCAAAGACTGGGGCTTTGGTATCATAGGTAAAGGTCGTCTGGTTGTTGGCTACACTTTGATTTAACAGATCAGTTACAGTTGTACTTACTGTATAGACTCCATCTACACTGCCATCTGTTGCCAGCGGATCGGTCAGAGTCAAACTGAGTTCGTATGTACCGTTTTGATTCTGAGTCA
>JAGOCT010000049.1 GCA_017998585.1 Candidatus Cloacimonadota bacterium
GCCCTATCTCATGCTAACCAGGCACTTGAGTTTGGTTCTGGTCATCCATCTCAATCTCAGAACCAAAAAGACTTTGAAGAAAAAGCATTGTTCCTGAAATGTGAAGCGCTGTTTTTTCTCAACAAAAGACATGAAACAATTGAAATTGCAAGCCATTTTCGTAATCAATTTGCTCATTCAGCTTTGATGGATGAAGTCATTTTTAAACTTGCCTTATCTCTTTATCAGTCATCTCAACAAGACAGTGCAGCATTCTTTTTTAAGGAAATAACCGAAAAATATCCTGAATCATCCAAAAAGGGAATGAGTTTGTACTACCTGGGAGAAAATGAACTTTCAAAAAATCATTATAATCGTGCAAAGACTTTTTTTGAACAGGCATTACAGGGTAATACCGATCAGGGTGTGCTGTATCTCAGACTCAGTTACATTGAATATGCTTTGAAAAATTATCAGAAAGCAAAAGAAATTATTGTAAATGTTCCAGATGAACCTGATTATCTATTTGATAAAAACCTGCTAAGAGGTATCATTGCATTTGCTGAAAAGTCATTTTCTGACGCTCTTAATTTCTTTTTGAAAGCAGAAAAAAATGTACCGGATCAGGTTTCTCTTGAACATTTGTGGTCCAGACAAGCCTGGACATTATACAGACTAAAACGTTATGATGAAGCGACGAAAATTTATAAACAATTATCTGAACAATCTACAGCTCCTGGTAAATATACCCTTGCAGCAGCCAGTGCAGCATATAATGCTGAAAACTATCTTCAATCTCTTGAACTTTATCAACAATACTTAAGTGAACATCCTCAAAGTAAAGAAGTTTATAAAGCATTAAGTGGAATAGCCAATTCTCAGTTCAACCTGGCTAATTATACTGATGCAATTAGCACTTGGGAAAAAATGGTTGATATTCAATACCCTTCCAGTATTATTGAAAGTGCGGTTCAGGGCATTCAATGGAGTTATCGTCAACAAAATGATAACAAAGAATTTATCAAATGGATAAATGAAAAAATCAGAAAATCAACAGATAAAAATCTAAAGATAACCTTGTATGAATACAAAATCAGATTTGAGTATGATCAGGAAGAATACAGTGCATCAATCTCTTCCATACAGCAATTGTTTAAACAATACCCTGAAATGGAAAAGGAAGAAAAATTCCAGATACTTCTTGCAAACAACTATATCTGGTTAAAACAGTATGAAAATGCTGATAGAATATATGTTCAGTTAGTTGTAAAAAACAATGACCCTCAGATTTTTCATGAATGGGGAAACATCAAATGGGCTCAACAAGATACACTTGGCGCTTTGAAACGGTACAAGAAAGCAGCAGATGCATCAAAACAAGAAAACTTCTGGCTGGTTTTACTTGAAAAACAAATGGTAGCAAATGATAAAGATTTTGATAAATATTACCAAACATTCATGTCGTTTGCTAACTCCTACTATCAGGAACTGGCAACATTAATCCTTATAGACAAATATATTAAAGACAATCAATTTGATAATGCCATTGAAACTATCAATTCTCTTGAAAAAAGCGATAATCCAATAATCCGCGTTAAAACATTGTTTTCGAAAGCAGTGATTTCCTTTAACAAAAAAGATTATGATAATGCGATGAAAGACTTCTTTAGAATCAGATATGTATTCACTGAGTATTCTGACTTACGTTGGAATTCAGAGTACTATATTTGCAAAATATTTATCGAAAAAGGTGAAGTTGACCAGGCAAAAGAGCTCTTTAATCAAATAAAAGAAAAAATAAAATCTGAACAAAGTAACGAACTTCAATCAATCATCACAGGAGGCAGATAATGAAAAAATATTTTATATATGCCCTTCTGTGTATGAGCTATTTACTAAATGCAGCCGACTTTAAACTCCCAGACGAAACAATTATTGGAACCGCTTCTCAACCGGCAGATTCTGTTGAAATTCATAAAAATCTGGAATCTTTCAATCGTTTTAAAAAAGATGATATGATTAAATATCAACCCTATTTGAATCATCGTTTAATTACTAATGAAGAATATAAATCTGAGAAAGTAGCCTTTATAGATTTATCTATGGGTAACAAATGGAATACCGGATTAAAATTAGCTTATAAGGATTTAAAAAATGAATGGTTAAACTTAAATCTAAAAGTAAAATACCAAAAACTGTCTAATGATTGGAGTCTTTATAATCAACAAATAAAATGGCAAAGTGCAAATCTGAAATGGTATAAATTGCAACCACAACTTAATATGAAACAGCATGTTTTTAACAGTAAGGATATACATACTCGATATAACTATATTAGCGCGGATTCTTATTTTTTACCTTTTGATTTTTTCCCATTATCGATTTCTACTGGTTTTCAATATGCCAAACAAATACAAAGAGATTCTTCAGGATACACAGAAAAGAAAAGTAAATATGATCTATTGTTATCATCAGAATTCGAACTCTTTACTATTCCTAAATTCAATTATAGACTCTATCAAGTTAAATGCGGTGTTTTAAATAATTTATTCCTGTTTGAGTCTTATTCTGATATGTTCAGTTTAAAGCCTTTCTTAGATAATACAGCTCTTTACATAAGTATCAACAAAAACTTTGTCCCTTCAATAGAGTTTGAGAAGTCGTTTCATTATTCAGAAGATTACACTCTTATTTTAAAAAATAATCCCTATACAAGCTATGAAAATAGTTATGAACAGAGTTTGTCTAACATACATGCTGATGTCAGAGATATGGGTTATCAGCTTCAAGTACCAATAAATACAAGTCTGACAATGAACACGTTTTATTATATACCAATTCATCTGAGCACTCAAATTGAATGGCGAAAAAATCAAGCAATATACGCTTATAGCCAGCTAAACCAATTATATGATGTAAACTGGCGTAATGCAATGATTGCCTCATTTAAAGCGAACACATCTGTTTTTTATAAAGATTATCGTTTTGAGTATGAATTGGACATAAAAAAAAGCAGTGTTAACCATTCCAAAATATCACAAATACCATATATGTCTCATCTGAATAACAGTATAAAGATTGATAAAAGACTTGGTCATTTTAATCATCAAACAGAAGTGAGTCTTAAAAATCTCAGAAAAGATAGTCTCAATAAAAAGATGAAAAGTGCTTTTTTAGTAAATCATTTTGTAGAATATGACTGGAAACATGATTTTCAATTCTATCTGAATACTGAAAATATCTTCAATCAAAAATATCAGAAATATACTTATTATCCTAAAACAGGAATCACATTTCAGCTAGGAGTAAATTATCAGTTTTAATTTTTTCTATTGACATTACGCATATTTTATGTTAAAGATGACAAGAGAATATAGATAGTGTGGAATAAAAATTAGTTTTTTGGGTAGATTTTGAATAATATTTTCAGAATAAGTAAAAAAATATTTGACAAATATATTCATATTGATTAAAATGACTTAATAAGAGATAGTGGTTTGTAAGTAGAATGGAGGCTGTATGTCAAACTTAAAGTTTTTGATAGTTGATGATTCACCGACAATGAGAAGAATTGTTTTTAATACCCTAAAACGTTTAGGTTACAATGAGATTGAGGAAGCAGAACATGGTCAGGAAGCCATGGACAAACTCAAATCAATTCCTGGTATCAATTTTGTTGTTACTGACTGGAATATGCCAGTTATGGATGGATTACAATTAGTCCAGGAAATCCGTTCAAACGGAGATTATGCAAAAATACCAATACTAATGGTTACTACCCGCTCTGTCAAGGATGACATCATAGAAGCAATGAAAGCCGGAGTTAACAATTATATTGTTAAACCATTTACTCCAGAAGTTCTTAAAGCTAAAATTGACGCTATCCTAAGCAAGTAGAGGGGGGAATCATGTCTCATACAAAACAGGGTGTAATTACCATCATAGAATCTTTAATGGAAGATCTGAATATATTAATTGAAGAAATACGACCGGTTATTGAAAGCATAGAGCCTACTGATTTAACTCAAGTTCAAGCTCATTTTGATGCATTGGTTGAAAAAATGAAAGGCCTTACAGACAAAACTAATTTAACCTACCAGCTTATTCAAGTAGTCATAAACTCCATTCATTCCAGCCGCTCTGAATTAAAAAAGAGTGTAGATGGTTTGTTAAAAAAAACCGGTGTTCAGTTAAAAAAAATAACAACAACTACTGAAGAAGCAACTAACAAAATACTCGATGTAGCTGAAAAGTTAGATTCAGAACAGCTAATTATTATTGAGAAACTTGACTCATTAAAAAACAAAGATATCAATCAGGATGAAATTATTGAAGATATTAAATCTATGGTTTACAAAAATCAAGATGCTGCCTTTACGATTATTGACTACCTTCAGTTTCAGGATATTACTGCTCAACAGATTTCAGGTGCTTATGCACTTTTATCTGATACAGAAAAAACGCTTATTTATGTATCTAATTTACTTAAAGAATTTGATATGGGAGATGATTCTCATGATTTTACTTTACCAGAAATTGACCCAAAATCTTTTAATGCCGATGCAATGTTTAAAGATAAAGGAAATATTCAAAACCTGATTGATGACTTATTTGAAACAGGAAATACTCAGATTGATATTCCGGCTGACAATGAAGATGTAGAGTTAAAAGAGCTACCCGTTGCATCTAAGGATGCTGTAGATGATGATTTTGATATTGATGCACTTTTTAAAGACAATAAAGAAAAATCAAAAGATCAGGCGTCACAGGACGATATCGACAAATTATTTTCATAGAGTAAGGATTATTTGACATGACCAAAAACATACTTGTTGTTGATGACGAAGAAAATATCAGAGAAATAATAACCGAATTTCTACAAACCCTGGGATACAATGTTGTAGAGGCTACTAACGGAGAAGAAGCCTTACTAGCATGTACCCGGACAAAATTTGATCTCGTAATATCAGATATCAGAATGCCAAAAATGAATGGTATAAAATTGCTTAAGTCACTTAAAACGTATATGCCTGATCTCCCAGTTATTCTGATGACAGCTTATCAACCATCAAAAATGCAGGAAGACAGTCTGAGTGTCAAAGCAGATGGTTATTTACTTAAACCATTCTCTTTAAACTCGTTACGCCAAATTATACTAAAGATATTTAAAACACTATGAAGAAGATAATCAGTAATTACATCATAGAAGAAGATAATAAAAAAGGAAGTACTTCTGTATCGAAAGCACCTCCAATAATAAAAATTCCAATTGTAGATGAAAAAAATATAAGTATACGGACTGAGAGTAATACTGCTAATAAAATAACAGAACCTGTCCTTCAACTTAACCGCAATCATGAAGGCATTGTACTCTCTATTGAAGTTCAATGTACTTGTGGCGAAAGAATTATAATAAAACTGGATTATTAACAATGAAAATTAAAATACTCGTCGTAGATGATGAACTCTTATTAAGAGATGTCTTATTTGACTATTTAAATCGACAGGGTTTCGAAGTCAATCTAGCTCCAGATGCAGAAAAAGCATTAGAATTAACAGAAAATTATACTCCAGATATAGCTCTGATTGATATCAAGCTACCCAAAATAAGTGGAATTGAACTAACCAAAATTTTGAAAAATAATAATCCTGATCTTCCAATTATCATTATGACTGGCTATCCTAGTCTTGATACAGCAATCAATGCAATGGAAAACGGAGCAAATGAATATATTGTTAAACCATTCAGATTAGATGAGTTAACCCGCACAATCAATAAACATCTTCCGGAATCCGCACATAATTAATTCATTTATGACTGAACTTAATGTACAGAAACTGACTTCTGCATTTCATGATTTTACACAGGTTATTGATAAATTTGAGAAAACATACAGTTTACTTCAAAGTAAAATAGACTCACTTAATCATCAGCTTGAAATTAAAAATTATGAGCTTGAAAAAAAAGTAGAAGAAAGTGAAAATATTAAAAATTTTCTGAATAATATTTTAGACAATGTGCATACTGGAGTTCTTGTAGTAGATATGAGCGGAAACATCACACTTTTTAACAGGGCAGCAGAAATGATAACCGGTTATGATAAAGATCAAGTGATTAATCATTCATACAAGAACATATTCTATACCAATTCCAGTCAGGATTCTAAGTCTGCCATGTACACTTTAAGTACTGGAAAAGAATCTTTTAAAAGACAAAAACAAATCCTAACAATTGGACATGAATCTAAAAATATTGAGTTTAGTACCAGTATTATTCATAATGTAAATGGTCAGATAGACGGTGTTGTTGAAACATTCACTGACATTTCAGAAATAAAAAAATTACAGGATAGAATGTTACATATTGAGACTTTAGCCGCATTGGGAGAAATGTCAGCAAATGTAGCACATGAAATCAGAAACCCTTTAGCTGCTATTAGTGGTTTTACAGGGCTTCTTGACAGACAAATTCCATCTGAAGACCCTAAGAAAAAACTAATCAGACCGATCATCGAAGGTGTAAGCCGGCTTAATAATATTGTTTCAAATCTTCTTACACTTACAAGACCTCAAAAACTCAATATTTCCCCTTGTAATATTCATCAAACACTTACAGATATTGTTGATTTTTTTCAAATGGGTATCACTGAAAATCCTAAACAGGTTGAATTTATCATGAAACCTGATTCCCAAGATGCGATTATCAATTGTGATATTCAACTCATTCAGCAAGTACTTACCAATATCATAAAAAATGCATGGGAAGCCATTGAAAAAAAAGGCTTTGTTCGTATTTCTACAAAAGTGAATATTTTAGAACCCATGAGTGATGTACTTGATGAAGATGAGAAAAAAGAACTGATTCGTTTATTCAGTGATATTGAAATCCATATTGAAGATTCAGGATCAGGAATTGATGAAGAAAACCTACAGAAAATATTTAATCCCTTTTTTTCAACCAAGAACGAGGGCAACGGACTTGGATTAGCAATATGCAAGAAGCTTGTACAACTGCACAGAGGAGATATTCATGTATACAGTAAGAAAAATAAAGGGACCCGTTTTGTTATCAACCTGCCTCTATTTGAAAATTTTAATGAGTGAGAAAGAATATGCAAAAAAGAATATTAGTAGCTGATGATGAGTCATTAATCAGAGATTTTATTTCCAGCTTTTTTGAATCCATCCCAGAATATGAAGATTGCAAAATTGATATGGCTGTCAATGGTGAAGATGCCATAGTAAAAATCAAAAATAAACATTATGATTTAATTTTCACAGATTTAAAAATGCCTGTTAAAAGCGGACTCGATGTCCTTAAGTATGTTGCTGAAAATTCACCTGATACAGATACTGTATTACTGACAGCTTTTGGAGGTCCCGAATCTGCTGCTCAGGCGATGGCCTATGGTGCTTACGAATATATTACAAAACCAATTTCCATAGAAGAACTGGAAATGATTGTAAAACATATATTTGAACGTCAGAGACTCATAGATGAAAATGAAAAACTTCAAAAAAGAGTTAAAGAAAATCAGACTTATTCTAAAATTATCGGTAAAAGTAAACATCTTTCCGACATCATGGATCTTGTTAAGATGGTTGCACCTACTAATTCAACTGTTCTAATCACCGGAGAAAGCGGAACAGGTAAAGAACTTATTGCTGAAGCAATACACATGCTTAGTCCCAGAAATAAAGGCAATTTTATTAAAATTAATTGTGCAGCCATTCCTGAATCTCTGATAGAAAGTGAACTCTTTGGTTTCGAAAAAGGCTCATTTACAGGTGCAATTAAAAACACCAGAGGAAAATTTGAATTAGCTGACAAAGGCTCAATACTACTCGATGAAATCAGTGAAATGAATCTTGATTTACAAGCGAAACTGCTTAGGGTCATTCAGGAAAAAGAAATCATTCGCATTGGTACAGAAATGCCAATCAAAATTGATACCAGAATAATTGCAACTTCAAACCGTGATTTGGTAGAAGAGGTCAATAAAGGTAATTTCAGAGAAGATTTATTTTTCAGATTAAATATAGTGCCTATCCATCTTCCTTCACTCAAGCAGAGAAAAGAAGATATCCCTGCACTCATAGAAAACTTTACCAAAAAAGTATGTTTCGAGCTTGGTATCAATAAAAAAAGTATCTCACATGATGCACTAAATTTTTTAGTTGAATATAATTGGCCAGGCAACATCAGAGAACTTCAGAATGCAATTGAAAGAGCTTGTATTACAACTCAAAGCCCACTTTTAGGAGTGGAATCATTTTTGTTTTTAAATCAACAGGGTCGAAAGCAATTTAAAGAAGACACCTCTACCCCACTCATTTCAGTTGAGAAGTCTGAAGTAACCATCAAAGATGAATTAAACTGGGTTAATATTGAAAACAGAACCATCGATCAGATTGAAAAAGAAGTAATTTTGAAAACACTAAAAAAGACTTCTAACAGTAAATCTGAAACAGCCAAAATCTTAGGTATCACAACCAGAACACTCAGAAACAAACTGGATATTTACACAGAAGAAGATGGAGTCGGATATTAGTCACTATACTCATCAGTATCTTGATATAGAGTCCGTTCCTGAATATCTTTTGATTCACTCAAATATATGGACTCATCCTGAATTGCTGAGAATGTTCAGTGAAGCGTGTGAATGTTTTGTTAAGGTACTGATTATTTTTAAAAATAGAGAGATAGTTGCCTCTCTGCCTGTTTATTACAGAAAGATTATCGGCTTCAAATATTTCTTTAATCCGATTCAGGTTACATATATACCTATTACGTTCTTTTATGAACCCAAGAATAAAATTCAGGAAAACAAACAAACCGAATATGAAATCATGGCTTATATGTCCAAGATTATTTATAAAGACTTTGTTAAAGCAGAATTTAAATTATGCCCTGATAATTTTGATATGAGGCCATTTAAACATAAAAAAGTGAGTATAAGTCCTCTTTATACTTTTTACATT
>JAGOCT010000050.1 GCA_017998585.1 Candidatus Cloacimonadota bacterium
ATGGCACACTTAGAAAGGGACAGAATAATCATTATTTACTTAATAAAGCCAGGTTCGTTAAAGAAAGCAGAGTCGAAGGCTTTCAAATGTATAGCAGAGGTTTTTTCCCTTTCCTCTACGAAGGGGAAGGCAGCATTGTAGCCGAATTATATGAAATCAATCAGAATATATTTATTTCTCTTGACTTATTAGAAGGATATCCGCATCATTATCAGAGAAAGATAGTCAGTGATGTGGATGGAGAACAAGCATGGATTTATTACTATGAAAACAGAATAAATGAAAGATACATGAGCAATGGATCTTACATTGAAAGTGGTGACTGGTTAAGTTTCAATGATATGTTTGAAGAATAAAATGATTAAAAAAGAGAGGAGAACACTTATGGCCATCAAACAATTAATCGAAGGCTTTTTAAAAGAGTTAAGCAAAGGAGAGATTGAAATCTATAATGAATTCAGTCTCCAGCACGAACTGGGCATTTACCTCAGAAATCACATCAGCTCAGACTACAAAGTTCAGTTTGAAAGAAATGTATCACACTTTAGAATTTCCGATACTGTAAAATCCGAAATCGACATTGTGGTTCTCAATCAAAAAACAAATGAAAACTACGCTATTGAACTCAAATTCCCACTCAATGGGCAATATCCTGAACAAATGTATTCCTTCGTTAAAGACCTCAAATTCATGGAAGAACTCAAGGAACATGGATTTACCCACACCTATTCCCTGGTAATCGTCTCAGATTCTCCTTTCTATCAGGGAGACATGCAAACAGGTATCTACAAACATTTCCGTAAAGAACACAAAATCTACGGAACCATCCAGAAACCAACCGGCCAAAGAAATACATCGATTACTATCAATCAGACCTATCCCTTTGAATGGATAAGCCTTGGCGGTGGCAGTAAGTATTATTTGATAGAGGTATAATTCATTCAGATTCATCATAAGGGGTCAGCTATAAAAGCTGACCCCTTTTATATTGAGGTTTTCTTTTTTTTTCTAAATCGTTCAAATAATCCTGTGTTGTTTTGATTAATCCATTGAGAGAGTCTTTGTATTCAAGAGGATATGATTCAATACTTTTCATTAGTCTTTCTAATTTAAACTTAACCTTATTGTATTTAATCGTTAGATCCTGATACATTTTAGAATCAGCTTTGTACTTTTCATGATGGTAATGATTGAGAGCCTGGTTTATTTTTTCTGAAACCTCATAATTATTCTTTGCTTTAGCATAATCCAAAACATAATCCAGACAATCTAAAATGCAATCATGATTAGCCATTAACGATACCTCTGAGTGCGTCCAGAATTGATTGTTTCATACTGTCTGAAATGGTATTGTTTGTCATGATCATTTGAATTGCATGTAAGTACAGTTCTTTTTTCTTCTCAAACTTTTTTTCCCAAGTGTCATATTCTGCATCAATTAGTTTAATTTGACAGTCAATCTCTGCTTTTACTTGTTCAATCACAGCTTGTATTTTAGAAATTTCAGAAGCAGCACTTGTTCTAATCTTAACAATATCAACAATTCCCTCAAGAAGCTTAATGCCCCCATTTACAATTGTATTAACATTATCTTCGGAGAGTTGAAAACTTCTTCCCATCTCTTCAGCATTCAATACTTCAACAGTTTTACCTTCTTTAACTTCTTTAAATTTTGAAAAATCCATTTAATTCTCCTCTAACTTATCAAAAATTGCTTTAAGTTGCTTAATCTTACCCTTTGTTACTTCTATTTCCTCTTGATCAATTTTATTTTGAATATCCTTTATACTTTTATTGATTTCGGCAATAAATTCCTCTTCATAAATACCTTTGACCAATTCTTTATTGGCAGTTGTGTATTCGCTTATTGTTTTGTTTTTAAAATCAATAATTGTCTCATCTGCCCATTTATCTAAACTGGAATCAATTGACTTTATCAGCTTAGGTTGCCATGTACTTGAACTATAGAGATAAGAGACTGCTTCAACGGCAATATGAAAAACAATGTTTAATCGTTGCATCATTCTTTTTGTAAATGTTTTGCCAATTACTTTGTAAACAGATCTGGAAAAAGTTTTATTAAACAATTTACCTGTTCTGGAGACCATCATTTTGACTAAATTAGCTGTTCCGGCTGCAGTTCCTCCTACTCCGCCTTTTGCAATTGCCATACCTTTTAAAAGATTCTTGCCAATATTAACACTTAGTCGTGTAGCAATATTCTGAATCAGATTTGCAAAGTCAGGATTATTGACGGTATTGACTCTGTTATTGAATGATTTAATCGTCAGATCAGCCATTTCAGACAATTCATCATCCATCTGATTAAACATGTTGACAGTATAGTCTTGAATACCTTGAATCATTTGTCTTAATTCAAATGGGATTAAATGTGACCCAATAAACACTGTGCATTCTTCTGCAGCAGTCCATTTATTTGTATCATATATCTCTGATTCTATCTTTTTCTTTATCTGTTTGATTCCCTGTTCTATATCTTTAGGAATATTTTTTTCTAACTGAGACATATATTTGTCTATAATCTGGTAAGATTTATCTCTTTTTTTTTCTATTTCAGTTATCTCATTTTCTAAAACAGAGATTTCTTCCTTTGTCAATTCAGTTGCCAAAATCCGGGTATCATAAAAGAGCTTCAATTGTCTGCATACATCCTTTAACAGGTTTTTAAGCTTGTCAACAACAGCATCTGACCGTTCAGGAGTATTAATCAATTCTAATACCCTGTCCCAGACAAGACTGCATTCAGGAAAATGCTGATGTTTTTCTTCAGGATTTAGAGAGTTAACCATAAATAATTCAACAGGACGAAGCAAAGTATCTTCAGCATGACTGATGATTTCCTTAATTCGTTTATCTTTGACACTAACATTATCAGGGCATCTGTTAACAATCAACAGAACAGGGATATCTTTATCATCAATAAAACTGTCCCTGATAAATTCAACCAAATCTTTGTCAGAAGTGTTAAATCCCACTCTGTACAACACCACATAAATGACTACATCACTATTAGGAATAAACTGTTTTAGTACTTCTTCATGCTGTTCATACAAAGAATTGATTCCGGGTGTATCAAACAGATTTAATCCGATAAAAGAAGATTGATGCGGTTTCACCTCAGTATAAAGTCTTAACAGATTATCGGGAGGGTTTTTAGAATACTCAGCAAATTCTGTTCTGCTAAGTTGCTTAAACTCATTATTTTTGAACAATGATACATATTGATGCTGAATACTTTTCACACAATTGATATGAACAACTGTACCGGTAGTTGGTTTTGCACTTACTGGCAGCAATTGTTGTTTAAAAATGCTGTTAATCAGCGTACTTTTTCCTCCAGAAGTCTCTCCTGCTAATGTAACATATGCAGAAGGATTGAGAAGTCTGTCATCAGTAAGTTGCCAAACATAATACAGTTCTTTTTCTTCATTTTGAGGGAATAGTTGTCCAAGTTCATGACTCATTTTTTGCAAGTGATTTAATGTCATATAAACCATCCTATATTACTTCTAAAAATTTTTCAAGCATTGACTTGTCCATATTTAATGTTTGAATAAAGTCAAATTTCTCCTGGTCTGTTTTTTGAATATCTTTTTTCAACATATCCAAATAATCTTTAAATTCTTTTTCATTATTTTTGTGCCAATCTTTTACACTTGTTTTAACATCATGATACAATCTATTCAGCTGGTCATTATAACTTTTTTGAATGTCTGTTCTAAACTCATCAGTATAAGGTTCAACTTCATACCAGGCATCTTTTTTCTGCTGATCTAAATGAATTTTTTTGCTTCTGTTTCCCATAAAAGAACCTATTAAACCTCCTAAAACACCACCAATAATAGCACCTATAGGCCCAAAAGCAGCTCCATAGGAGCCCCCAATAAGCGCACCTCCGAGTCCGCCTACAGGTTCATAAAAAGAATGTATCCGTGTTTTATCAGAAAAGTCGTAGCTTTTTGAAAATTTCCCTTTTTCAAAAGAATATTCTTTTAACTTTGAAATCCTTTTTTTTACTTCTTCCAATAAAGAAGTAATCAGCGGATTTATTTCGTAGAAAACATAATCATTCTGTTCATTAATATGATTTTTTAATGCTTTAGCCAACATTTCACCACTTACAAGCCCATTTTGGATATCTTCTCTGATATTGTTTCTTAGCTGACTATATGCCAGATGTACAACCTTTTCAATCTCATCTTTTATTTTATCCTTTTCATCATAGATAAATTCAAGACATTCATCAGCTATTCTTTTATTCTCTTCAAACTCTTTTTTAAAGCCTTGTTCTTTCTCATTAATCGTTTTTAAAGCATCCTGACAACTCATATTCTTAATTCGTTCTCTTTCCTGTATCACAGCAATACTATCCAGAATGATTCGCTTTGTATTGTCTTTAATATTCTCGATTATTGATTGTTGCCACTGTTCAGAAAAAGAGACAGTTTTATCTAAAAAAGCATTAATTTTTGATTTACTAACCTTTTGCTGATCATTTCGAATTTTTCCAATCAACGCATCATAAGCACCAACAACATAGATTTCAATATCACGATCAGACAGATGACATATTTTTGCCAAATCTTTTAATCTGTCCAAATTATAAGATTTACCATCCTCTACTTCCTCACTGCTTTCATCAGTCCATTGATTCTGCACAAAAAAAGTTTTACTGATTAATGGCCAGGTAAGCTGAATCATATTTTTATCTGTTTGATTTATTGGCGGATTTGTTCTTAATAAAAAGATTGCAGCTGCTGATTCAGTTATATAATTATATGTCGTTTTTGCATTATTAGGAGATAAACTGCCAACGCCGGGTAAATCAACAAATACCAAACCCTTTTTTAACAGTTTTTTCTTGCAATGAATTACAATTCGATCAACCTCTTTTTGATTATCAGGATTACTTTCCTGATGAACAAAAGGCTTTAAACCTTCTTCCGTCGCAGGGATATTCTGAGATTTCCCATTTTTAAAATATACAGTCGATTGGATCTGTACCTCATCAGAGTACCGAATTTCAACAGGGATACAAGTCGTCTCATCTGCATCTACAGGTAAAATAGTATCATCAAACAACAAAGCATTCAGAAAAGTACTTTTGCCACTGCCTTGTGAACCTAAAACAGATATTTTACAATCCTCTTGATTAAGCGTTTCTATAAATTTATTGAGACTGTTTCGAATGCTTTCAGATTGCTTTTCCTGCCAGTATTTTCTAATTAACTGATGAAAGGTCTCATTTTTCAAAAATTGAATCAGTTTGTTTTTCATTTTCCACCTCTTCTAAAGAATATTAAATATTTGCAAAACATTCAGGATTAAACTCAGGGCACAAACTCCGGCAAGAATCTTTACCCAGGTATTGAGAACAATCATCTTTTCTTTAAGTTTCTCCTGCTCTGAACTAAGTGTTTGAATTTTATGATCAATCTTCTCAAATCTGCTTTTCACAGGTTTTACTAAATTCTCCTCAACGATTGAGGAATATTGGTTTTCATTCATAATCATTCATCCCATTTAATATTGAGAAGGGCTTCTATCAAATCCTGTTGCTCTTTCTGAATTTTTTCAATCTTTTCGTTCATTTTGTTTAATTCTGATAACAAGGCATCTTTTACCTGTTGATTATCCTGTTTTAATCCATTGTACATTGGCTTTAACAGATTTTCCTTGATTGCATTAGCAATTTCCATTGATTTTGTGCTGACTTTTTCCATTTTCTTCCTCCAAATTTATTCATTTATCCAATTATTTCCAATTTGTTCGATGATATCTTTAGTTTGACTGAGATACTGATTATTGTCTTCATCAATCAGATAATTTTCTATAGCATCCAGTTTATCCACAAGTTCACTAAACTTATCATGTACATCTTTATCCTTTTGCTCAACCATAGAGGATAGATTCTCCATGCTTGATTTAATGTCTTTTATTGAGTATGTTTCATTTAAACTATCTAATAAGTGCTTAAGTTTTTCCTTTAATTCTTGCTTTAGCTCATTGATTTCATCATACATTTTCGGTATCTTTTTAATCGAATCATTTTTGTCGAAACAATTTTTAATTTTTTCTCCAATCATATCGCTAATATTATCAAGATGTTTTTTTGTTTCACTGTCTATTTTACCAATCATTTTTTCCATTAAATTTACTCCTTCATTCTGAATTTATCCAGGTATTGAACAGTTTTGTGATTCTTATCCTGAGTCATTTCAATCCATTCTGCCATTTCTTTTAGCAATCTGGTTTTTTCTGTAGCATTATCAAATTTACAATCTTTGTTTTTAAATATCAGATGTAATAAAACACTGTAGTATAAATCAGTATGGGAAGCCATATAAGATAAAGGCTTTTGCAAATTTAATATACCCGGAATTTTTAAACATTCCTTAAATGCTTCCATTATTTTATCCTCATTTACCTGCTCAGACAGATGTTCACTTAGAGAATCAAAAACAAACACATAAGGATATTGATAATAATCTCTGAATCTGGATTGACTTAATATTTTAAGTGAGTGTCCTGGCTGTATGGCATTGATTACGATAAAAAGGCACATATTTTGACTAAAATACAAGTTTGAATTTGAATTCAGATACTGTTCATTCACTATATGAATAGATTGCTCTCCATGAATCAGCCTTTTTTTGCTATTGCCCTTTTCAATATTATTGTTACTGATATCCGAGAAATAGCAATCCATAAATCGATTGATATATAGTTCATCCCATCCCCATACCACGATATCACAAGGCTTTTGTAACTGACGAAGAATATAATTTCGATACTCTGATAAGCGCAAATACCGAATAGAATTTGCAAGAAAATAGATTTGAGAGCCCAAATCATTCATATCATGCTCGATCAATACTTCATCCTGATTAGTCTCTGATGATTTATCTGTAACAATTGGTATAAAAATACTGATTCGCTCAGTTTTTTTGATCCGGTTTAATATCTCATCAATCTCTTTAGTATTCAGTTTTATCTTACTCTCTTCACTCTTAATCATATCATCAATCCTGTTTAAGAAATAGGCAAAGCTGTTATTATACTGTGTCTTATAATTATCTAATGAACTTTTCATAGAATTTTTCCACTTGTTTAGTTCATTTATTGCTTTTTTTAAGCTTTCTTTTAAACTAAATACTTCTATCTCATAATCTCGTTCTACAGATTCATATCCACATATCCCAAAAGTAAAAAAACGTACCACTCCATTTAAAATACCATCTTTTTTTACACTAACTGTTTTAGTTCTTGTCTCTGTTCTTTTCTCCATCTTAATCCGTACTCTGTGAGTCTCTATACTGTTTCTTTTAATAATGGATTGCAGTTGTTCATTCATTTCATTACAGAGTTGTTCAAGATGCTGATAACTTTGATCCAGATATTTTTTAAAACGCTCGGATCCATTGTTCATTTGTTGAGCAAGACTTTCTATATCATGTTTCATACCTTGGTCAAAATGTTCAGGGTCTTTTACTGAATCAATTGCATTGATTAACTTTTCTGATGAATCAATCTGAATATGAGGATCTGACCCATAGTGTCGAACTATTTTTTGAACAATCTGAATACCTGTATCAACCTGCTTATCTATTGTCTGTGCGATATCATTGCATGATTTTCTAAACTCTTCATAGAATTGCTCGATTTTGTCTCTCTTTTGTTGATACTGTTTTATTCTTTCTTTATTTTGATGATTGCCTGTCTTTTCTTCATTTAACTTTTTCTCCAATTCATTCAGCTCATTAAAAAACTGATCCTGAATAATTGATAATCGTTTGGGGCTTATTGCAGACACCTGATTATCAATTTCATGTATCAAAGTATCAATATTCTCACCTGTTTTGGCAGACACCTGCACCATCTTTGCCTTTTTTACTGATTTTTTACTTGTTTTATTCAATAGGGCAAAGACTCTGTTTCGATGTTCTTCTCTCACCTCATCTTTAGTTTTGAGAATGCCATTTTTAGCTTCTTTAGGCTCAATGGCATCAATCATGTTCTGAACGATTAACAAGGGTTTATCATCAGAAGTTATCTTGTCAATCATTTCTAAATTTTTATTATCAGAATAAGCTTTGATTGAAGTTAAAAACAAGACCATATGAACCGCAGGTACAACCAGTTTCAGTGTTATATATTCATGATTATCCTGACCATAAGCATCCAGTCCGGGAGTATCTACTAATACAATTTGATGTTTTAATTTATATTTTGAAGAAAACAGTCTGATTTCTTTAACACCTTTTATATTGTTTTGATTTCCGGTCTCATCTCCAAAACTCTCTAAAACTTTCCTTATATTCTGATAGTGTCTTTCTGGATGATTTTTATTATCAAAATAAACTTCAGCACATGTTTTTTCACCATACTGACATACAACCTGAATCGAAGAGCTGGGCCGCACTTTTACGGGCAACAGGTCTTCTCCAAGCAATACATTCATCAGAGTTGATTTACCACTGCTGGTGATTCCTACAAGAGCAATCTCTACTTTTTCGTTTTCAATTTTCTCAGCCATATGATTCAATTGGTTGATAACAGAAGAAAAACCTGATGATTTTGATGTCTTGCTTTTTAAATAATCTCTGACTGCTTTTATGTTGCTTAGCAGTTCTCTCTCATTCGATTTCGAATTCATAAGACCTCCAATAGGAACCCTGATTTCTTAAAGTTACATTTTTACTAAATTAGAATATATTTGTCAATCTTTTTTTTATTATTCATTAAAAAGAAACCCTTCTTCCGAAGAAGAAGGTCATTTCCTTTGTTTTTTCCCCTACATGTCCTGACTCTTGTTTCGCCATATTCCATAGCATCACTTTTTCACAGCAGACTAATCAGGGATTTATATAATGATGAAAGGTTCTTTTTGATCATTTATTGCCACTGCTCTCTGTTCAC
>JAGOCT010000051.1 GCA_017998585.1 Candidatus Cloacimonadota bacterium
TCAGGAGTAATCCAATTATAGATTTGAAGATTATTCATAATATCCATATATCCCTCAACTGATAAACGAACGGAAATTACTGATTCGTTTAATTAATCTGCTTTGCTGTCTGATATCTTCTCTTGGAAGTGTAAGTTGAACAGTATTTTCAAAAGGGAGGATTTCTATTGGATTTTCCTTATCGTCTCCTATATAATCAATTTTCATCATGTTTGTCCATAATTGATTATTTTTAAGACAAATTCCTAAAAATTCAGTTCTGATAACAAGTTGTTTTAAAGGATAGGTATAATTTGACTGATTATTGATGATGATCGGGCAGATAATCGCTCCGTTTTGATAGTCAATCTGATTATCATTGAACACCGCTTCTGCAGTGTCATGATAGCAAAGTTCTCCATCTAGCGGGTCGCCCAGCCAGGTAAATTGTTCGGGAATGATTGAAAGTTGTTTAAGTTTAATTTCTTTTTCTGGAGTTTTTAACACAATTTCAACAAAAGCGGGAATCTGCTCATATAAGCAGATTTTTTCACCAGCAAGTACTGATGTAGGGTTTTTAAACTCAGTAAGGACAGGTTTATCTGGTAAAACTGGTTTTAGGTAAATAGTCGGATAAGGTTCTGAAAACACCCATTTTTCACTTTGATATACTTCAAAAACAGAATCGTCATGAATGCTTATATGATCATAATGACTCAGATAATGATAACTTAACTCCCAACTGTCACCATTGTATCGAAGCCAAAATTCCAGACGATGGATGATTATTTTTTTACTCTCATTTATCTGGAAATTCATTGGATCAAATATCTTCATAAATTCTCCTCACTTCCTAATGTACATAATAATATAATTTTGTATTTTGTCAAGAATAGAATTGAAGATTTTAGAAAAATTTTATAAAGTATGATAAAAAAGAGACGCTTTTAACAGCGTCTCTTCTAAAGTATCAGATTTAATGATTAAATCATATCTTTGTATAGTGGGAATTTGACTGTTAATTCACGAACAGCTTGTTTGATTTCAGTTAGTTTTTCTTCGTTTGCATAATTTTCATGAACTGATTTAATAAAACTTGCGATATTTTTCATTTCAGTTTCTTTCATGCCACGAGTTGTTACTGCTGGAGTACCAATACGGATGCCGGAAGCAACGAATGGAGAACGTGTATCAAACGGAACAGTATTTTTATTGACAGTAATGCCCGCTAAATCCAAAGATTCTTCCATTTTTTTTCCTGAAGGTCCGCCTTCTTCTTCGGTACCGAGATTAACCAGCATCAGATGGTTATCTGTTCCACCAGAAACCAGTTTTAATCCTAAAGTTTGCAATTCGTTTGCCAGAGCTGACGCATTGTTAATTACTTGTTGCTGATATTTTTTATAATCTTCAGATAATGCTTCTTTAAATGCAACTGCTTTGGCTGCGATGATGTGCATTAATGGACCACCCTGAATACCAGGGAATACTTTTGAATCCACTGTTTGAGCATACTGCTCTTTACAGAGAATAAGACCTGAACGGGGTCCTCTAAGGGTTTTATGGGTTGTCGTCGTTACGATGTCTGCATAAGGAACAGGATTTTGATGTAATCCTGCTGCTACCAGACCAGCAATATGAGCCATATCTACCATTAATTTTGCACCAACAGCATCAGCAATCTCTCTGAATTTGGCAAAATCTATTTTTCTTGGATAAGCACTAGCGCCGGTTAAAATCATGGCCGGTTTATGTTGTTGAGCCAGCTCCATAATTTTATCATAATTAAACTGTTCAGTACTTGGATCTACACCATAATGAATAATATTGTAGAATTGACCAGAGAAACTGAGTGGATGACCATGAGTTAAATGACCGCCATGAGCCAGTTCTAGACTGAGAACCGTATCTCCTGGATTAACGAGTGAAAAATAAGCTGCCATGTTTGCCTGTGACCCTGAATGAGCCTGAACGTTGGCATGTTCAGCATTAAATAATTCTTTTGCTCTTTCGATTGCCAGTTTTTCAGCTTCATCTACATATTCACAGCCACCATAGTATCTGCCGTATAAGTTATAATTGACTTTACCTGTTTTTTTTGACCAACGGTATGGGTAACCTTCTGCATACTTGTTTGTTAAAACAGAACCGGCAGCTTCAAGTACAGCACGTGAAACGTAGTTTTCAGATGCGATCAGTTCAAGATTTTCTTCCTGGCGTGTTAGTTCTTTGTGCATCGCAACATAAAGTTCAGGATCAAATTGTTTGATGTGTTCCATTTTTTCCTCTTGTTTTAGTTTTTTTCTATTTTTTCAATACGTTTTAAATGTCTTGGATCATTGCTGAAAGGAGTATCTAACCAAGTTTTTACAATGTCTTTTGCCTGTTCTTCCGGTGTAAATCTTCCGGCTAAAACAAGAATATTTGAGTCATTATGTTCTCTGGATAATTTGGCAAACTCACTGCAATGACATAACGCTGCACGGATTCCGCTAAATTTATTAGCTACAATACTCATTCCTATTCCACTACCACATATCAATATCCCTTTTTCCTGATGATGGTTGGCAACTGCCTGGGCGACTGCTTTACCGGTGTCAGGATAGTCCATTGAATCGGTATTGTAAGTGCCATAATCATGATACTCAATGCCAATTGATTGTAAATATGCTTTGATGATTTCTTTCATTTCAAAGCCGGCATGATCTGAACCAATTGCGATTTTCATATTTTCCTCTTTCACAAAGCGTGGTTTGCGATACTTCTATTTCTCATCTGCCATTAGACAGGAGAGTGCAATGCAATAATACTTAGATTTAGCGCTTTCACTTCTTGACATTACGACTACTGGTTTGACTGTACCCTGGATTAAACCAGCCAGTTCTCCTCCTGCAAAAAGCATAAGCCCTTTATAGAAGATATTGGATGATTCGATAGAAGGGCAAATTAACACATCCGCATCACCTTCAAGTGGTGTTGGAACCCCCTTAATCTTAACACTTTCAGGATCACAGGCAAGAAATAAGTCAACCGGTCCGTCAATAATACATTCAGGTAACTGTTTTCTTTCCACCATTTTACAAATCGCTGCATAATCCAGCGTGCTTTGAAAATGAGCAGATACTTTTTCTGCTGCACTGAGTAGGGCTACTTTTGGCTTTTCAATTCCAAACTTCTTTGCCATATTTACGGAGTATTTTACCATGGCAATCTTCTGATCCAGATCTGGGTATGGTAATACTGCTGTATCACTGACAAAAAGGAGCTTTTTATATTTTGGCACTTCAACAGCACAAACATAAGACATGACTGTTTTGGGAGGGAGTAAGCCTTTTTCTTTGTCAAGCACCGCTTTTAAAAATTTATCGGTATTAACCAGGCCTTTCATTAGAACATCGGCTTTATTTTCACGAACAAGTTTTACAGCTTCTTGAGTTGCCTGTATTTCATTATCAAAATGAATAATCTCAAAGTTTGAATAATCGATATTTTCTGACTGACAAAGTTGTTTGATTTTTTCTGCGTTACCCAGCATAATGGGATGAATAAATCCATTTTGGACTGCTTCATTGATAGCGCCTAAGGTGTTTTGATCCTCAGCCACAGCAATTGCGATTCTGCGTTTAGGTAAACCTTTTACTTTCTCTACCAGTTGGTCAAGACTTGTAATTGATGACATGATTATTCCTTTTTTAGTTTGAACTGGTTAAGGCTGCTAAGGCGATGGAGTAAAGTTTAGTCAGAGAAGAATCCCCTCTTGAGGACAGGATAGCAGGTACTTTAGCGCCTACAACATTAGCCGCAAGCTCAGAACCTAATAATTTGGTACAGGTCTTGTAGAATACATTGCCAGATTCAATATTGGGGAATAAAATACAGTCTGCCTGACCAGCTACAGGGCTTTTTATCCCTTTTATCTCGCATGATTCTCTGTCAATACAACCGTCAAGCGCTAAAGGACCATCTACAATGGCTCCTTTAATGTCTCCACGATCAGCCATTTTTGCAATCAAAGCAGCATCAGCACAAGATTGTATTTTGTAACTTACTTTTTCAGTGGCAGCCAGTAATCCTACTTTTGGCATTGGATTGCCTAAACAGTGAGCTGTGTTTATCAGATGTTTTACAATGGCAATTTTTTGATCAAGCTCAGGTAATGGAATAACCGCAACATCTCCAACAATTAATAAACGGTCATAACCGGTTGGTTCTATAACGGATACGTGGGTAAGAATTGATTTGCCTTTCATAATCCCGCGTTCTTTGTTTAAAATACAACGCATATAGTTGTCAGAACTGATAGTGCCTTTCATGATAATATTACCATGACCGTGATTGATCATATCACAGCATTTTAAGCCGGCTTCAAGTTCATTCGTCTCATGAATAATCTCAAAACGGGTATGGTCAATTCCTGCTTCAGCACATAAGCTTTTTATTCTATTTTCATCACCAGTAACAGTAGCAGAAACGATATCCATAGAAATCGCCTCATTAACAGCTTCCAGCGTATGTAAATCATTAGCATAAGCTACTACTAATCGTTTTTTAGGACGTAATTTTGCTTCTTCGAGCATGTGTTGCAGTTTGGTAATCTGCATAAATAAGCCTCCGAATTATGATAATTTTGATAAGTTTAAATTTTAATAAGCAATGATTTATGTCAAGCGAAATCAATAATTTTATGACTTCATTTAAATTCCATTGTTTTGATGCTTTGAATACATTGGATTATGTTTGACAAAAGCGTGTTATCTTCAGTCCAAAGCATTTTAAAAATGAGTAGGGGAGTTAAAAAATGAAAGTTTTGTGTGAGATGTTTTAAGTCTGTGATTTCTGACGAGGTGAGCTGATAAATCTGGATTTCTCTTTCGATGAGTTTTAGAATTTTTTGGATTTGATCTTTATTAAAAATATAAAACGCTTGATAATCATTTAAATTGATATTTTTTGGAAAAAAAAGATGAGAACCGATGATACGCCAAATAAGTGCCATAAGTTGATTATCTGAAATGATTTGTTTCATTTCAGGTACAAGATACTGACCGATTGGGTCTTGAATACTTTTATACAGAGATGGATGTGATCTATGATTGAGGATGTATTCACTAACAATCTCTGGATTAAACTCTTTACAAATATAATGATTGGGGCATTGGCTTAACTCATTACAGGGATAGCAAGTGATTTTTTCGTGATCAGGGAAAAATACAATCGTCTCATTCTTATATGCCAGTGTTTCATAAGGATATGCACAACCCATAAAAATGGCAAATATTTTACAGCGAGTTAAAGATGCCAGATGCATGGTCCCTGTGTCAGAACTGATTAAATATTCAGACTGATCTAACAGATCACGAAGCTCTAATAATGAAGTTTGCCCAATCTGATTGGTTAAAAATTTCGGCTGATGAATTAATGGTAAAAATCGATCATAAAGTGTCATCTCACTTTTTACGCCTGTTAAAACTATCTGAAATCCATTATTTATGAGTGTATTAGCTATTTGAGCATAATCTTTGATCAATGGATGACGTTTTGAGTTTCGGGATCCAAGTTGCAGACAAATCAAACCCTTTCTACTCTCTTTCAGCTCTATTTCTTTTCTCTTTACTGATGATATCGTGTTTTGAAAAATCTTAACATTTGAGGATTGAGTCTGATTTTCGGCTGATAATTCAAGTCTCTGTATAAACTTTAAAAAAATATCCACTAAATTAAAAGTTCCCAAATGCCTGGTTTTCATGAAAGAAAGAATATAACTCATCCATTTATCATCGTACTCTCTGCCAGATTTAAATCCAAATTTCTGATTACTATGAACTCGTTTACAAATCTCAGCTGCCAGTTGAGAACTGTTCAAATTGATGATGATATCAAAGTGAAACCGATCAAGACTTAATAATAAATGAGAAGAATAAGTTGTATTGGCAAGACAGAGAGTATCATTCTCCTGATTGGTTAACAAATCAAGATTGACTGCTATTGGACGAAGATATCGCTTAAGCTGAAGTGTTTCAGTAAATATTTCGCTGTGTAGAAGATAGATTTCAATCTCTTGATATTGATCGAAGATGATGTCACATAGCGGAAAACTCTGTATGATATCACCCATTTTGGCTAATTGTATGATTAAAACTTTCATGAATCCTCTCTCTTTTATCATTGCCTTTCCTCATTTATTCATAAAAGAGCTCTTTGTCAAGATTATTATTGACTTTTGTAGTTTTTTCTGTTAAATGATTAAATAAAGTTGAAAGATTCATTCATGCAATGATGAAATTAAAACCATTTGATCAAAATTTCAACTATTTGCATTACAAGGCTTAACCACCTTGTATGATCTGTAAAATTATCCTTTTGGGTATCTTGATAATTTGGATACTGTTGTTATCGTACTCAAGTATTATAAAATCGAAAAGAGTTTATATGAAGCTAAACGATAAGTTTTGGTGCTTCCTGCTTCTTTTTCTGATAAGCACTTGCTTAAATGCTCAGTCTGAAAACGAAGTGATTCATGATTTAGCCTTATTCGAAAAAAACAGTTCTTATATAGAGAATTGGGTAGATAAACCGATTTTTATCAATCTCTTGTCAGAAGAGGAACTTGTTGATTTAGGCTTATTTAATGAGGATGAAGTCAGACAAATTCTTATAAAAAGAAAACAGAATCAAATTAAATCAATTTCAGATTTTAATTTTATTAAAAACAAAGAAAAGATTGAACAACTGAGACATTTATTAGTCTATGATCTGAGAACTCCAAATCAGTTTCAATCGAAGATAACTTACACATTTAATCATGATAAAGACCATTACTTTTATAATAAGAATTCCTGGCATAGCAAACAAATAAAAATGGCATTTCTTACTGAAAAAGACCCTGATGATACTCGTTTCCCTGATTTGATGAAGTATAGTTTATCTTACCGACTTACAGGCCCGAGCAATATAGGTATTCAGGAAATCTTTACTGGATCATATTCTATTCAGACAGCTAATTCAATTCTTTTTTCTGCTTCACTATTTGATAACAAAAGACAGAATCAAAGCTTAAATAGAGCTAAAATCACTTCTAATGTGAACCGCTCAGAATATGCATATTTAAACGGTTTATCAGCCAAGCTCAATCTTAATAAACTTCTGTTGATACCTTTTTATTCCTCAAGCCCTATTTGGATTAGAAAAGATTCACTGAATCAAATTGTTTCAATAAATAAAACGGGACTTCATGCGGATCGGGATGAGGAAAAGGATCATGTGACTGCTTATGGTATGATTGCTGATATGAAATTTCATTCTATGGTGACAGGAATACAATTTCTCCATCAGGGTTATCCAAGAAACTTTGCTGATCATAGGATAGAACGTAACTATCAGACTTTTAGTCAGTATTCACAAATGTATTATAATCCTTTTTTGTTTCGTTATGAGCTTGCTTATGCAAAACACAAAATCGCAACTCATACAGAGTTATCATGGCAAAAAGAGATTTTTTACTGTAAAACAGGCTATCGTCAATATCCAGAATATTTCCCAGAAAATTATGGGAATCCTTATAGTCAACGAGCTGATTTTAGAAATGAAAAAGGGATGTACTATCTGTTTAATGCTCGCTTTTCACGATTTAAGATAGAATTTCAGACTGATTTGTTTCAATATAGTGAACCTGAATCTAACCAGTCATATAGTAAAAGAGGTAACGAAAATTATCTTAAACTTAATTACTCTTTAAGCCCTCAAACTGAAATGATGATAAAGACCCTTTATCGTGTATCTGATGTTATTTATGAACAGGAAATGATTCAGTTAAAAAGAAAATCAGTATCTCTTTCTCTAATTTTTAAAGAACAACCATTTTTGACTCATCAGACAACTCTGCATTTGTTAAATGATCGTTATCAAAATGATACATATGATAAAAATGGAATCGCATTGTTGCAAAAGTTGCAGGTAATCAATAAAAAATTATCTATTTCAATATCTAATGGTGTTTTTAAAACAAAAAACAGTGTTTACTTGCCATTATATACTCAGACAGATTTGATTAACTCGGTTTCTCTCAATAAATCAGGCTATTTGATAATTGTAGATGCTTCAGTAAAAATTCAAAAAAATATCACATTATCAAGCATGGTTTATATGAAGAACTCTGATAAAAAATATGATAAGATAGCTTTTAATCTGGCATATACAAATTAACAAATACTATACTTAAAAGCATAAATATAGAAACGCTTATCCAATTTTATGAGCTTTTAACACATTGCGATAAAATACTTTCTGATTGGTTTTTCTAGTATCATTCAGCGTAACCATCACAATAAGCCAGTTTCCAGCCATGATAAACGATAATCACTTTTTTTAAAATAGTCTCATTACTTGAAAAGGCTGTGTTTATAACACTGCTTTCAATAGAAGTAATAGCCATTCCCTCAACTGATTCATAATGATAAAAAGCGATTTTCTACAGGATAGATAAGAGAATCAAATGATATAGAACCCATAATCATATTAGAAATGATCATTTAAACGATAATCTTAGTATTGCTTTCTTACAATTGTAATTTTTTATTCTATTTGAAAAGTGATTGTTATCGTTTCCTTTGTCTATTTGTTAATATTTAGTAGTAACTCTAAGTCTGTTGTTAAAGTATCCTTTCTGATTTTGATGTAATGAGGGTCGTACTGACTCATTTCAAAATTATAGAAGTGGACACAGAGGTAGTCATTATCATCTTCATATTCTATACGGCAGTAGTTAGTTGTAATTAGTGAATTTTTCTTATAGACATATATGGTGTTATCCTGATATCTCAGAGAAAACCTGATGAGGCTGTTGCTGTTGATACGGTTCAGGTTTTCAGAAATTTCGTTGATGACATCCAATGACAACATATTATTTC
>JAGOCT010000052.1 GCA_017998585.1 Candidatus Cloacimonadota bacterium
CATTTGCGAGATCGTACAAATAGTACCTGTTTTATACAAATCTCCAACGGTAGGATATTTCTCTTTATGTGCATTCTTCTTTTGAGTCACTACAAATATTTTATTATCATAAGAATTTAAAGCCAGTTGTACAGCATCTACAGAGCCTTTACGACCTGCAACGATAGGAAAAATGACAAAAGGAAAAACCATCTGCTCTCTTAGAGGTAATATTGGCAATTCGTATTTATACTCTGATTCACTTTTAATTTCAGTTCCTTTTACTCTAATCTTTGGGCTCATTTATCCTCACTTTATCTTAATCTTTATTTTTTATCTTTAGAGAAACACCTTCTCCACAATTACGACACATCTCAATCTGCTTTCGATCAGTTAAAATCTTTTTTCTCATAGCGTTAAAAGGCTTGCTTTTCCACAAGTGTTTAAAGGAATGATTCTGTATATTGCCTATCTTAAAATCATTATCTTTATCAAAACAACAAACAGCCATTTCCCCATCCCAATTCACTACAGGTTGAGTCCAGATTCTACGACAACGATTTTTAATACCATATTTTAGTTCAAAATTATCCCCTTTAATCTTATAACGTCTATATTTTGGATTTTCAGGCAAAAAATTATAAATATCTTCTTTAGCATAGATTTGAACTGTTTTCAATTGGAGCTGATCAACTTCTAAATCCAGAGCCAACTCTTTAATCTTTTTTTCTTCGTGTTCATTATGTTTCATCACAATAAACTGCCAGATAATTCTTGGTAAACGACTACCTCTCACTTTTTTCTCAGCAACAATGGCTTTAACATTCTCAATCACTTTAGATAAATCGCCATTTTTTCTGTAAAGATTGTAGGTTTCCTGACTTGCTCCATCAGCTGATATAATTAAACGGTCTATGCCTGCTTTCAAAATCTCTTTTGCATCTGGCATTCTGTTTGCATTTGTAGAAACCAACAACAACATATTATGCGCTTTAGCAATCTGACACATTTCTATAAAATCCGGATTTAGAAAGGGTTCACCCTGATTCCACATAATCAGCATAAAGGAATAGGGAGATACTTCTTTGATAATCTTTTTAAATGTATCCAGATTCATATATCCCTTTGGTCTCTTTAACTGATCAGTACCAGATGGACAAAGCGGACATTTCAAATTACAGATATTAGTCGGTTCAATCATCAATATTGGAGGATATCCCCATACAAAAACTTTTCTAAAAATGATAGACATATAATAAGATAAATAAATGAGGACTATGTTTAATAAACGTTTGAAGCTAATGTATTTAATTATCATTCTAAAGTATTCCAGCATATTTTCTCCTGAAAGTCATTATTTATGAACAGATTATTCTGTCAAGATGAGAGCTTTAAATCACAATATAAAAGTTCTGTTTTCTCCAGGAAAGAAAAGAGAATGATATGAGAATCAATAAGAAATCCTTTGGAAAAATGAAAACTTAATACTAAGATTAAACCTTTAAAACGACTTTATCCTCTTTTACAAACTGCAATACGATAAGTCCTGTTATGAAAAATATAATGATGCTTAATATGGCCATTCTCTGGTCCCCAGTTCGATTAGCAATTTCACCGTATAAAAGAGGACCTATCACCGAAGCTAGGCGACCTGTAACACTATAAAAGCCAAAGAATTCTGTCATTTTATCGGGTGGAGTTAATCGTGAGAAAAAAGCCCTACTGTTTGACTGACTCGATCCCATAGCAAATCCTGCAGCCAAGCCGATAAAGTAATACTCCGTTTTTGTCTGACAAAAATATACCCAAAGAACCGTAAAAATCCACATAACTAGCGTAATGCTGATACTCTTTTTTGCGCCTATTTTATCAAACAGATATCCAAAAATCAATGCACCGATAAAAGAAGCCGGCTGAGCAATAATAAAATAAACAATCATTTCAGAAGCATTCATATTAAAACGAAATGCTCCATAAATGGAAGCAAAACTTATTACCACAGTGATACCATCATTATACAACAAATAAGAAATCAGAAACTTAAGCAATTCTTTGTATTTTCTGATATTCAAAACGGTATCCTTTAACCTTAAATAAGCAATTTTTAGATAGGAATGAGTTCTGTGAACATGCCCTGTTTTATCTTTAACCCACAGCATGGTCGGTAATGCAAAAACAGCATAGAAAACAGCTACAATTAAAAAAGAAATTCGCCAGTTCAGATAATGATTTAAAGACATTTTAACAACTGGCATTACCAGCAATAAAGAGACAAGACCACCTAAATATCCAATCCCCCATGCAATACCAGAAATCTTTCCAAGGTTGTCAGGTTCTGATACCATCGGTAAAAAAGCATTATAAAAAACATTCGCACTGTTAAATGCAAAATTAGCAAAGATAAATACAATCATTGAGAAAAAAATCATACCAGGTTTTGAAAAGAATAAAACACTTGTAAAAGCAACACAGGCATAGGTAAAAATACTCAATAACAACTTTTTAGAATGTGAATAATCTGCAATTGCACCTAAAACAGGTGCCAGAACTGCTACCATCAACATCGATATGCTGACAGCTCTCCCCCACAATGCGGTACCCAGTTCGCCTTGATTAACAATATGGTTTTTAAAATACATACTGAATAAAACGGTAACCATTACCGTAACAAACGAAGAATCAGCAAAATCATATAAAATCCAGCCAATTGTATTCTTTTTTAATTCTTTAAGCTTCATATCCAACTTTTTACTTATTTAAAATGAACATTATTTAAATTTGTTTAATTCAATTACATTCAGAAGATTGAGATGATTCATCTTCTAACACTGAAGTGCTCTCATATTGAACCCCATGTTCAGTTAAAAAATTTTCCAGATTTAACACAGGCAGTTCAAAGTGTTTATAATGATCTATATTTGGAGTAGCTATAAAAATCTGATGACTCTTTGACAACAAGTCAATCAGATTTCTGGAGCGATGTTGATCTAATTCTGCCAAAGTATCATCAAAAATCAAAATTGGATAAGTACTGCTTATCTTTTGAATCATCTGAGCTAATGCAATCTTTAAGGCAATAACGATACTTCTTTTTTGACCTTGTGAGGCATACTTTACGACAGGTTGTTTATCAATTTTTATTAGCAAATCATCCAAATGTGGACCAATCAGTGTTCTTTGTGTAATCTTTTCCTGATTCTCTATCTTTTTAAGTTCTGACAGAAAATCTTTCTTAATTTGATTAGTTTTATAACTAAACTGGGTGACATAATCAATATCAATTCGTTCAGAATATCCACTGATATTCTCATAACAGGTTTGGAATATAGGCGAAAAATCTTTTAAAAACTTCAAACGGTAATCGATAATATCAGAGCCAAGGGTTGCTAGCTGTTCATCCCAGGCTTTCTTTTCAGCAGGATGATAATCAGTTTTAAGTAGAGCATTTCTCTGGGTCAGGATATTCTGATACATCTTCATCACTTCAATGTATCCCCAATAAATCTTAAAAATCGAAAGATCTAAAAAAGAACGTCTGTTTTTAGGAGTACCAATAATCAGATTAATATCATCTGGAGAAAAATAAATAATCTGTAAATACTGATACAATTCACTAATTCGCTTCACCCAAACATCATTGATATTGATGTTTTTATAACTTTGATAAGAGATATCAAATGAAATATCATTCTGATTATTATTGAAAACCGATATTATCTTAAAAAACTTCTCATTAAAACGAATTAGTTCTGAATCACGCGAATTAAGAATAGATCTTCCAAATGCAAAATAAGTGATTGCTTCAAGCAAATTTGTTTTACCAATTCCATTTTTTCCAACAATAATGCAGCCTTTTGGATCAAAATCAAATTTTGATTCACTATAGTTTCTGAAGTTCACCAGTTTGATGGATTTTATATGCAAAAATGATCCCCAAAAAAAAGAAAAGGAGAGACATGAAAGTCTCTCCATATTAAACTATTCGAGCCTTAAAGGCATAACAACAAAACGAATCATCATGGACTTATCATCAGAATTATTTAATACCCAAACTGGCTCAGTTGCTTTACCAATTTTAAAGATCACTTCATCTGATTCTATCACATTTAAGAAAGAAAGAACAAATTTTGAATTTAAACCAAAAACAATCGGTTCTCCGTCATAAGTAAAATCATCAATCACTTCTTTCGCATTTCCTAATTCACTATTGATCGCTTCCAGTATAATCTGATTCTGCTTAATATCAAATTTCATGATATTTTTATCATCATTTGTACCTAATAATGCAACTCTTCGAATTGCATCTTTTAAGAAGCTTTTATCAATGAGCATCATGTGTTCATGTTCTTTTTTGAAAACAACAGAATAAATAGGATACTTACCTTCATATTTACTGGAAATGATGATAACATTTTCGTAAATGAAGACTATTTTTTTGTCTTCATTAATCATCACAATATCTTCAGATGAGCCATTTAAGAATTTTTCCAGGAATGTTAGAGATTTTACTGAAATGACAAATTCAAAAGGATCCAATATGTTCATTGGTGTAAAAGTCTTTACTTCAGCAATACGTTTACTATCTGTTGCAGCCATAATCTGCTCTGAAGCGGAAAAACTGCAGTAAATACCTGAATACATCTGATTAGTAGCATCAGACCCTGTAGCAAAGGCAGTATTTTCAATCATTTTTGATACGACTTTTTTCTCAAGTTTTAACTCATTATCTCTGCTGTAACTTGGGATAACAGGGAATAGAGAACAATCCATAAAATTAAGATTAAAGCTGGATTTTTCACAGGTTATCTTGAGTTTATCTACAATAGTTTCAAAATGAATCATTGATTCAGGTAATGCCTGAACAATATCTGAAAAGCTCTTTGCAGAAATACAGATTGTGCCACTTTCAAGTACATTTGCCTGAATATCGACAACAACTGTAATATTGAGGTCAGTGGTAACCAGTTTGATAGTATTTAATTCTTCAGAACATTCCAGCATAATACTACCTACAATCTGCATAGTAGGTTTTGTTGGAACAATCTGGGTTACATGTTGAACATAATGTACAAAATCTTTTTTATTAATTGTAAATTTCATTGTATCCTCTCTATATCGATAAGTAAATTTATTTGATGAATTCTTTTAGTTTTGAACCTGCCTTAAAAACTGGCACTTTTTTTTCTGGGATATCAATTTCTGATTTTGTCAGAGGATTGTAGCCTTTTCTTGCTTTTCTGACTGCAACAGAGAACGAACCAAAACCAGTAAAGGTAACGCGTTCATTTTTTTTCAGTGCATCTGTAATACTTTCAAAAATAATATTAACAGCCATGTTTGCTTCATTTCTGCTTATTTGCGCTTCTTCTGCAACTTTTTTTACGAGTTCATCTTTAGTCATTTTTTCCTCCTACATCTAATTTCTATAATGATGATAAAATTCATCCCTTTTCTTGTCAATAAAAATCTAGTCTAAATGTTCAACAATTAGACTTCTTGTCATATTTTCCTGATAATCAAAATGAAAATGCCATGTTTTTTCAGGAAGAAGCTCAATTGCGATTTCAGGCCATTCAATAAAAACCAATGTACGGTCTAAGTGTTCAAACATCCCTAATTCATATACTTCGTCTGCAAACTGTAAGCGGTAAAAATCATAGTGGTTTACCAGAATTTCTCCCTGATACTGATTCAATAGTACATAAGAGGGGCTACTGACTTCATCCTTTATACCCATTGCTTTACATACATTCTGAACAAAGAAAGTTTTTCCAACCCCTAAATTACCATATAAAGCAATCACGTCGCCTGGTTTAAACAATTTGGCATATTGTTTTGCAATACGAATTGCATCTTTTTTATGGATAATCAGGTAATTTTCTTTCATATTACTTCTTTTTTGGATAACATACTGCTAAAGGCAGGAGCATTTCTTCCATAGAGATACCGCCATGCTGAAATGTACCATTATATTGCTTTTGATATTGATGATAAGAGTTTGGATAAACAAAATAATAATCATCTTTTGCAAAAATATAATTATCAATAATGTTTCTGTGAGGTAATCCAAAATCTTTTGGATTTTTCAAATATAATGCATGTTTTTCATTACATGAGAGATTTTTGCCTTCTTTATACCGTACAGTAATACTGGTTTCCCTGTCTCCTATCACTTGTGTCGCCCTTGATACGCGAATTGAGCCATGATCAGTAGTAATCACCAAAACTGAATTTTCCTGTTTACTGATTAACTTAATGGCTTCATAGAGTGATGAATGCGTAAACCAATGTCTGGTAAATGCTCTGAAAGCTTCTTCATCCGGAATGGTTTCTTGAAGAATCTGGTCTTTGGAACGATGATGTGCAATTAAATCAAGAAAATTGTAAACCAGAACAACAAGTCTCTCATTTTTATAACTTTCAATCTTTCGGAGAACGAAATTACCTTCTTCAAGATTGAAAACTTTTATATATTTACTGGCTGGATTTAACTTCTGACCTAAATCTTCAATCAGTTCATCAAGTAATTGATGTTCATTTCTATTTCTGCTGTTATCTGTATCATTATTATCCATCCAATACTCAGGAAAACGTTTTGCAATATCTTCTGGCAACAATCCACTGAACAGACTGTTTCTGGAATATGGAGTCGCAGTAGGTAATATGGAGTAATACATATCCAGTTCTACATCAAACAATTCTTTTATAAATGGTTCTATAGAAAGATACTGGTCATATCTTAAACAATCAAGAACTAAAAAATAAACCGTTTTATTATTTTCTAGCTGAGGTATAATATATTGTGAAACAACATCATAGGACAGATTAGGACGATCATTGCTATTCAGCCATTTTTTATAATTTTCTTCAATATAATTACAAAATTCCGTATTGCTGTTTCTTTTTTCAAGATAATGAGCATGTTTTAAATTATCATCTTTCACTTCATCTAAAACCATATCCCAATGACAGATTTCTTTATAAATTTCTGTCCATTCTTTAAAATCAGGTTCCGCAAACAATTTTCTGCTAAGTAAAGCTGAAAATTGTGAATACTCTTGCCCAATTCTATTTAATCTGATTTCTTCTGAATGAAAAATCCGTTTGATTGCCATCAGAATTTGGTTTGGATTGATAGGTTTAATGAGATATTCATTGATCTGTTTAGAGATCGCTGTTTCCATTAAACCTTCTTCTTCGCTTTTTGTAAGCATAATAACTGGAACTTCTGCATTAATCTTTGAAATCTCAGCTAAAACAGAAAGACCATCCATCCCTGGCATAATTTCATCCAGAATGATCAAGTCAATCTGATTATTGACAAATAAAACAATTGCATCATCTCCATTTGTTGCTGATATCACATTGACATTTTTTTCTTTTAAAAAGATGATAAATGCTTCTAATAATTCAATTTCATCATCTACCCATAAAACATTCAATCTCTTTTTCATACACCCTCCCTCCATTGATTATATCAATCTTTGAAATCTGCAAACATTCCTTCAAAGTCACCTGATTGCTCCAACTGTCTCTGTTTATCCTTTATGTCTTGTTTAATCATATTTAAATCAGCATCGTGAAAGAAAATTGCCATTTTAAAATTGAGTTCCTTTGCTGAGCAATTAAAAAATGTACGCATTTTATCGACATGCTGCTCTGCAAAAATTTCTTTAAAAGTCTTTGGCTTTTTCACCTTTTCTTTTTCGTCTTTAATCATTTGTCTGAGCTCGGGCGTATTCTTTTCTTTTGCTTCATCGATCCACTCTTCTGCAATACTGAGTTCAGTATCTTTTACAAATGATTTTATCATATTCAAACGGTCAAAGCCTATCTGATTGAGCGTAAATTCATCAACATCCAATTCTTCAATATAGAGTTCGTAGGTATCAATCAATTTTCCGGCAAATGCAGACGTAATATTATATTCTGTTTCAATAAAGTCTTTAAAAGTCTTGTATCCTTTTACTTTAAAAGTACCTTTTCGTTTAACTTCTGAGAGCAATTCTCCAAAAGAGATAAAATTCTCTTGTAATGTGTTTTTAAATTTCTCAATTGCAGCAAATTTATCTTCAGGTTTTACCTGATCATCATAGATTTCACTCATGACTACTCCTTGAATCAACCGGATAATAGACATGTTCTTCATCCGGGAAATTTTTATTTTTTACATCAGACTGGTATGCTTTAACAGCAAAATCAGTCATTTCTTTAACATTATGCCATACTTTATTAAATTTTGCATTGTGTTCACTTAGTCCCATAATATCATGCCAAACCAGTACCTGACCGTCAGTATATCTGCCTGCACCGATACCAACTGTTGGAATATTAAGTGATTGAGAGATATTCTGCCCCAGTTCTTCAGGAATTCCTTCCAGAACTAACATAAAAGCGCCGGCTTTCTCAATTTCCAATGCCTGATTTAAAATCATCTCTTTTTGGTCATGATGCTTTCCCTGAACCTTAAATCCCCCAAATTTATGAACAGACTGGGGAGTTAATCCCAAATGTCCAACAACAGGAATTTCACAGTCAATGATACATTTTATGGCTTTTAAACGTGACTCTGAGCCACCCTCTAACTTTACACAATCAGCTCTACCTTCTTTGATCAGTCGTGATGCATTGCGTTTTGTAGTCTCTTTATCAATATGATAACTCATATAGGGCATATCAGCAATTATAAAAGTCTCAGGTGCACCATTACGTACGGCATTGCAATGTCTGATCATATCATCCATCGTAACGTTTAACGTATTTTTTTCACCATATACAACCATACCCAGACTATCTCCAACCAGTATCATGTCTATGCTGTTTTGTTCGCATATTTTTGCCGAAAAATAATCAT
>JAGOCT010000053.1 GCA_017998585.1 Candidatus Cloacimonadota bacterium
CCGATATTTATTAAGTAAGAACTGTAAGGATTTGCCGTAACTACTCAGGTACTTGTTTACACAATAAATGTGTGTCTGCAAAATGTCATTATTTGAAAAAACCCGTACTACAAGCATCTTGCTTGTAGCCTTTTCTGCAAGCTGGAAGCTTGCAGTACGATTACGGATTTACGGCGCTTCGCTTCGCAAATCCCTACAGGTGCTTTTCAATTTATCAATTATTGCACAGCTTATTATCTTATTTTATAATAACAATCAGTACCTGAGTCGTTACGATTTGCCAGGCTAAATGCTGTAAATCCTTACAAATCTTTGAAATAATGACATTTTCTCCAGTTAAGCGTTAGGACCAGTTTCTGAGCAGTTATTACAATTTAAAGTGCATTTTTGCTACTTTTGCTAATTCTTGAATTCCAAACTTTGAACGGAACAGGGAAACAGCGTGTTTCACATGATTTCCTGCACCTTTAGGGAACTGGAATCCGTACATCGCAGACATTTTTTTAATATATTCGACAAAATACCAGCGAGCAATAATTGATGCAGCAGCCACGCAGAGATCACTTTCTGCTTTTGTCATGAAATGCAGATTTTTTAGCTGATACCGGTTTCTGATTTGAGTCAGTGATGCTGGGGAGGCAAACTGATCAATAATAACGCCTTCAAACACAATCTTTTTTTCGAGTGCCTGAATATTCCTGAAATGAGTATCCGCCAGCAGATAGTTTAAATTGTTAAATTCAGCATAACGCTGATTGTATATTTCAGGATACAAAAGCTCAACACGATACTGGTCTTTATACTGCTCGATTAGTTGATTTGCAATACTGCCAATCTCATCTGGCAGCAGTAGTTTGCTGTCTTTCACGCCTAAGTGTTTAAGCTCTTTAAACTGAATTTTGTGAGCGGCAAATGTACACACGACCAATGGACCAAAATAATCCCCTTTTCCGGCTTCATCGCTACCCGCATAAATGTTTAAATCAGCAAATGGTTTTGCTTCCTCTAAAACAGGCTTTTCACTCTGATCTTTATTTGCAGGTAACTGATTAAGCAAAGGACTCTGATTGATGCTGAAAAGGCTTTCCAGCTGTTGTTTACAGGGATTATCCGCTTTTATTCCCAGTACCAGAGAATAGCTGGAAGCTTTTTTAACTGAATAATAGCAGTTAACAGAAGCGATATGTTTCTTTAAAGCATTTTCAGGAGCCGTTTTTAACTGAACCCCGTAATTGATAGAATTTTCTTCATAAATTAAAAAACCATTTTGAAGTAGTTTTGTTTTTACATTCTCAACATATTCATTAAAAGTCACTCGTTAAACCCTCATCAAACTTTTTACTGACATCTACTGTACTCATCGCACTATACAAATAAACCTTGATTACGGGTGCATTTGGATTGGATGAGCTGACCAGATGCTTTGCTTTTCCGATAGGTGCTTTCGTAGAATTAGGTAATGCTGTTTCAGACATCACATTCTGAATTTCAAAATCATAAGAATAGTCATCAGGCACAAGTATATCGACTGAAGAAAACATCACATTGATACGAATACTGTTGTCAACAGGACTACTTTGGCTCAGGTCTATTGTTTGATTATCAAAATATAACTGATAACTGTTTGACATTCCCTCACTGAGTTGTCCCTGATGGGTGGCATTGTGATGACGGGCTTTCTGATTCTGATGCTTATTCCACATCAATTGAGAACCAATTGTAATTAAAATGACACCTAAGATGATTCTTACTATCGGGATTTTGATTTTGAACAGTCTTTCTACAATCATGCTTAAACCCCATACAATCAGAACTGCGCCCCAGAAATATTTCGTCAGAAAAAAAGCCATAATTCCTCCCTTATCGAATTTATCGTTAAAACTAAAAAAATATATAAAAAAAGTCAATAAATAATTTGACAAAATTAGGGATTCTGTTATTATCTTCTTTATGAATATACCAAACTTCATAATGACACGATTAAAAACACTTCAAACATCCAAATTAACGCGGATGTACTACACCATTGCCTTATTCTGTATTGTTCTGAATCTGGCGATTATATATCAGACATTCTTATATAATAAACAAATCAAAGAAAAAGCAGTCGAAAACCTGAAGTCCAGAAATACCAGTATGGCGAGAATCTATGAAGAATACAGTAAAAGAACCCTGAATTCAGTTAATCAGATACTCTATGATATTAAGCTGCTCTATGAGAAAGATCCCTCAATTATCAATCTTGAGGACTATTATAATACTCATTTTTTAGGCTATGAGGATATTGTTAATTTATTGTCTATCTCGGATGAATATGGCAATGTCAGTATGTTTAATATCAAAAATGCAAAAGCAGTCAATGTCTCAGATCGTCCTTACTTTGCCTATCATCGGACTAATCCCGGCCGGAGAATGTATGTTGGACATCCTTCGTTAGGCAGAGCTACGGGTAAATGGTTTATTCCCATGACCATGAGAATTAATAAAAAAGATGGTTCTTTCGGTGGAGTCGTCATTGCGTCAATCAACCCATATTATTTTATCAACTTCTTTAAGCAAGTCATTCAGGGAAGAATCTTTATGCTCAATGAAGATGGGATTATTATCTCTTGCTGGACAGATAATCATTTTAATGAACTGGGTAAAGATTACAGCAGCTCGCCTGTTTTTTCAATGACGAAATATGCTGATCAGGGAATTGATGATTCAAAAAGCATCTTTGATCAGGTAAAAAGAATCAGGGCTTTTCGGGTCATTCGTGACTACAACGTCATCCTGATCGTCAGTAATTCTATAGACAATGCATATCATGAGATTGAACCGTATCTGATTGCTTATAACAACTATAGCGCCATCTTGATCATATGTATCAGCATTTTCTCCTTCTGGATGTTTATCGGTATCCGAAATCAGCACAGCATTACCCGCTCCCTCATTGAAAGCGAAACAAAAGCAAACTCGATACTCAACACAATGACAGAGGGTGTCGCTGTCCTGAGCAATAATCGTATTGTTTTTTATAATCCGAGAACATTAAAAATTTTAAAAGCAGATCATCATTACATAAAAGCACATGAATTTTTTGAATTTTTTAAAATTGAAGACCGTCTGCAAATCCTGGATAATTCCAAAAAACTGCTTGCAGGAGAGAAAATAGAAAAACGTTTTGAATATCAGATTAAATGTATGGATGGCAATTTAATCTGGATTCATGTGGATAGTTCAACGATTACATGGCAGGGAAATCCGGCACTTCTTTTATGTTTCAATGATATCACAGCTCAAAAAGAATGGACAGAAAGAGAGCATCAGCAAATGATGCGTATTGAATCCATCAATTACCGGCTGGAAAATGAAATTCATGAACGTAAAATATTAGAAAATGAACGAATCACTATGATCAACGAACTGAACCAGAAAAATGAAGAGCTGGAACGCTTTGTCTATACCGTTTCACATGATTTACGCAGTCCCTTAATCAGTTTAAAAGGGTTTACCAATTTTTTAAAACAGGATATCATGTCGGAGCATTCTGAAAAAGCTCTGAATGATATTCAGCGAATTGAATTCTCAGCTGATAAAATGGCTTCTCTGATAGAAGATTTACTGGAAGTCTCACGTGCTGGCAGAATAATGAGGGCATTTACCAGTGTGAATCTAGAACATATCGTTCAGGATGTACTCAGTATTATTCAAATTTTCATACAGACTAAAAAAGCCCAAATCATTATAGATACGCCTTTACCTGACATTACAGGCGATAAACAAAAAATCAGGCAATTATACCAGAATCTTATCGAAAATGCAATAAAATATACGCCTCCGGAACGAACCCCTCAGGTGCATCTTGGATTTAATCAGGGTCTAAATGCCTTTTATGTCAGCGACAACGGTATCGGTATCTCTGAAGAATACAAAGATACGATTTATGATGTATTTAAAAAATTGTCAGGAGATTCTACCGGCTCAGGCATTGGCCTGTCGATTGTGAAACGTATCATCGAAAGTCATCATGGGAAAATATGGTATGAAAGCCAGCTGGACGAGGGTACCTGTTTTTATTTTACGCTTGAGCTGAATCATCCGGAGCAAGTTGATCAATGAAGCTGATTCAAAAAGGATCATATTCTTCATTTTGAATCATTAACAAGGACTTTTGTTGTCTTAAGAGCGACTTGCTTGCGTGAACTCGCATACAATTTACTGAATTATAATTGACCAGCTTGTTATCCTGACAGACACATACCTGACGTTATTTCTCTTAATCTGTCTGATTAGCTGCTTGCATATATAGAACTTTGAAATTAGTCGTTAATATCTTGTTTAAAACAAAATAGCAGATGAAGTTTGAGTCTGTTTAAAAAAAAGCTTTCGTTGTTATGCATTTTTTAGGAGCTGGTTTAAAAACATAAAACCCTTAAAATCAGCGTAATCCGTGTCTAAAAATCTTATCCTTTCTAATTCAAAGCTCTCATATAGTTTATAATTGGAACTATTTTTGCATACTATATTCAGACACGGAGGACAAACAATGAAGAAATTAATCATTATAACTGTCATAATTACGATATGTCAGTTGTTGTCAGCAGCCTGGCTGACGAATGAACCCATGACGGTTTACCAGCCAGACGGCACAAAAATTGAATGTTTTGCAAGTGGTGATGAATTTCATAACTGGCTACATGACAAAGATAATTATACGATTATTCAAAACCAGAAAACAGGTAACTGGGTTTGGGCTGTAAACAAAGGGACACAGCTTGTAGCAACTGATTACAGAGTTGACAAAACAAATCCTGTATTTTTGAATATCCAGCCAAAAGCGAATATCTCAAATGATGAATACATGGCTAAAAGAAAGAAATTTCTCGATACTACCAAAGATATGCCCTCTAAAGCTCCCACTCAGGGAATCATTAATAACTTAGTTGTTTTCATCAGATTTTCCAATGAAAATGAGTTTAATCAAAATGTAAGTGTATATGATTATATGTTAAATGATTCAACAGCTACCGGAAATTCGATGAAAAACTATTTTAAAGAAGTGTCCTATCAGACACTAAATGTCAATTCTACATTCTATCCTTATCCAGATGCCAGCAATCTGGTTGTTTCTTATCAGGATATTCATCCACGTTCCTATTTTCTGCCATACAGTACCAGTAATCCTGATGGATATCAGGATGATGAAAGAACTGAACGTGAACATAAACTGTTAAAAAGGGCATCTGAAGCCATTGCTTCTCTTGTACCAACAAGTATAAATCTGGATGGTGACGATGATGGTCGTGTCGATAATGTCTGTTTTGTCATCAAAGGTTCTCCAGGCGCATGGGCAGATCTCTTATGGCCTCATCGCTGGTCATTATTTTCTGAAACTGCTTTCATCAATGGTAAAAGAGTATGGGACTTTAACTTCCAGTTACAGACTTCTTTGACCTCTTCAGGTTCAAGCGTATTATCCCACGAAATGTTCCACTCTCTGGGTGCGCCTGATTTATACCGTTATAATTATGATGGTAATCCTATCGGCGGCTGGGACTTAATGGCAAGTAATTCCAACCCACCTCAGCACATGGGTTCATATATGAAATACCGTTACAGTACCTGGGTTACTGACATTCCAGTGATTTCTCAGGATGGAAATTACAGCCTTAAATCGGTAAAATCTGCTACTAATAACTGTTACCGTATCAATTCTCCTTACAATGCCAACGAATACTTTGTCATTGAATACAGAAATACAGAAATGGGTATGTTTGACAGTCAGTTGTATGGTTCAGGACTCTTAGTTTACAGAGTCAACAATCTATACAGCGGTGAAGGAAATGCTCAGGGACCTCCAGATGAACTTTACGTCTATCGCCCAGGTGGTTCAAATAATTCTGATGGTTCAATCCAGAGTGCCTATTTTTCACTCGAATCAGGCCGTACTCAAATCAATGATGCTACTAATCCAAACTGTTATCTTTCAGATGGTGGTTTAGGCGGATTGAATATCTACAACATCGGCAGTGCTTTAGGTGATTCTATCACTTTCACTGTACAAATCGTAGGCGCAAGTGCCGATGATATCGATGATGATTTTGAAAACGATACTTTTGCTGATTATGACTGGCAAAACTTTAGCGAATCACCATGGACAATTGCCAATACCGGTTATCAGAGTGATCACTCAGCAAAATCAGGTACTATAGGCGATGGAGAAAGTAGCAGCCTGGTAATTACCCTGAATGTGACATTTGGATTTGTTCAGTTTTATAAGAAAACTTCATGCGAAAACAATGGAGACTTCCTTAATTTCTATATTGACAATGAATTAAAAGGTTCATGGTCTGGCATTAGCGGATGGCAACATATTCAGTTCCCTGTCAGCAACGGCATCCATACATTCAAATGGGAATATGCAAAAAATACTTCAGGTACAATGGGTGATGATGCGGTTTATGTGGATCGTATCGGATTCCCTGAATTTGCAGGCCCTGTTTATTATCCTGCCAGAAATCTTTCTGCCAATCTTGATGGCCGTTTTGTCAACCTTTCCTGGGATAGCCCAATTCCTTCCGTTTTTTATGACTTAGGTCCTGTCGTAGCATATAAGGTCTTTTGTAACAATGAACTGATCAATACGGTTAATGGCACAGAAAACACAATGACTCATGGACCAATTCTGGGTGGTACTCAGTATTATAAAGTGGTTGTTGTATATCAAAATGCCGAATCAGAACCCTCCAACATTATATCCGTTGTGATTCCATTTAGTGAACCATTAAATTTAACGGGTGAAGTGCATGGACAGGCAATCAAGTTAAGCTGGCAGCCACCTGCTTATGTCAATCGTGGTTTTGCTGGTTACAAAGTTTACAAGAATGGTTCATCGATTACAACCGGAGTCATGAATGATACGACTTATGTAGATGAGAATGTCGTCAATGGCGAGACTTATTCATATACAATCAGAGCCGTCTATACCAATCCAAATGGTATCTCTCCTCATTCCAATTCAGTCTCTATAACTGTCAATAGTATTGATATTACGCCAGTTAACAAGACTGCACTAAATGGGAATTACCCAAATCCATTCAATCCAAGCACCAGCATTTCCTTCAGTTTAAAAAACAATTCGAAGGTCAAAATTGCCATTTACAATGTAAAAGGTGAATTGGTAAAAGAATTGCTTGACAAGAATATGCAGGCAGGTAAACATAGTATTGTATGGGATGGTAAAAATACAAATCATAAAACAGTTTCTGCTGGAATTTATTTACTGAGAATGATCAGTAATGATTATCAGTCCACCAGAAAAATGATAATGATTAAATAAATTTATAACCGAAAGGTTATAAGACCCACAACCTCCTAAGACCCTAACCGCCTGAGAATCCTCAGGCGGCCTTTTTTTTAAAATTTAAACTGTTTTAACATATAAAAATACATAAACAGGGAGGTGAATCTATGGATTCATTCAAAAGAAAGGCCTGTAAGCAGAAAGCTTGCAGAACAAAACTGATTTTTTTATTTAGTATGCTGTTCTGTCTGATGTTTTCAGCTTTATATGCAGACACTTCTGACAATCTTTTAAAAACACTGATTAACAAAGCAGAAAAGAACCTGAGTGTTCTTCCTTCCTACTGCAAGAAAGATTACACGGCACTGCTAAAAAAATACCCTGACCTTTTAATGTCATTCTTACTTTCTTATGAAGAAAATGGCAGACTGGCTGTTGTCAACCCTGATATTATCGAGAGTCATTATCTTTCTGTTAAAGCGCTGATGAAAGAAAAAGGAATCACAAAACCTGATGCCTTCTTCTTATCTTATGTTGCCAAACTCACTGTCAGTGATGAAGCGATCAGTGATTACAGACGTTTTTTTGAACAGCCTGCTTCTGAAAATAAAACAGGTGCAAATCTGTTAAAACTGAGACAGGAAGCAAAATCTGAAGAAGATCTTTACCGTCTTGCAATGCTTAAAACCAACGAATATCTCCGTTATAAACCAACCAGTGGCAGAGACCAGGGACCTCTGGATGTCGCCACAAAATCCCTCTATGGGCGTTGTGAAGAATGGCAAATCTTGTTTGTATCTATCTGTCGTACGCTTGGTTTACCGGCCAGAGCAGCCAGTACTCCCTGGTGGGCTCATCAGGACGATAATCATGCCTGGTCAGAAATTTATATCAACGGGGCATGGCATTATGACGGAGACTATTATCCAGACCAAAACTGGTTTACCGGCTTAAGCAATAAAATGGTGATCATTACCGCTGATGGTTCTTTACCATCTGAAGAAGATGAAGTCTTATCGCAGGATGAATATGGTGCAGTCATCAATAGTATTCGGTTTTATGCTGGAGAAAATACTAGAACCATGAAGATAAAAGTGCTGGACAAAGAAGGAAAACCGGTCGCTAAATGTCCTTTATCTATCAATGTTTACAATACATACAGCTTGAGACCACAGACTTATACGCTTTGTGATGAGAATGGTGAAAAAAGTCTCAGTGTTGGTGCTGGTGCATTTTATCTTTTAGCTTTCAAAGATGGTTTTAATGCGATTCGCTACATTCCGGCAGGTGGCGACAAAGAACAAAGCATCCAGCTGATTCTGGATAAATCGGATATTCCTGCGCAATCAGTTGATATGAAGTATCCACCCCGTCAAGTTCATTCTAAAGAAAATCCTCAGGAATGGCGTGATGCCAATCAGCAGGCCAGTAACAACTGGCAGGCTAAGATTGATCATGCAGAAAATCAGATAAAAGCCCTGACTAATAATTATAATCCACAAGACAGTCTGTTTATCAAACTACTCAAACA
>JAGOCT010000054.1 GCA_017998585.1 Candidatus Cloacimonadota bacterium
CATTCGGTCATTACAAAGCAAAATGCATTGATGTCTGATATTCAGAAGATATTTCCATACATTTTGCAGACTGTGTATCTGAGACTGATCAATGTCTGAAATAAACAGATAGTAACAATCTTTGTGAATAAATTGTTGTTCCCTAAGCCAAAATTCCAGCTCAGAATATGCTACCTGACTGGTTACAAACTGTTTATTAAGAAGTTCAAAAATGTCAGTATGATGACTGATAAATACGATTTTCAGACTGTTTCTCATTACCCCGCCTAATCTGAATATGAATTGAAATGCCATTTTGCTGGGTTCTCATTAGTTTGTCAATAGAAAATTAAGCGTTTGAAAAATTTGTTTGTAATAAAGATGTTTAAACAGCAAATGAAGCAAAACAGATTAAGAGAAAGGCTTTTTTTGAGACAAATTTTAGTTTTTTCTTCAGGATTACATTTCTTTCATATTTTTATTGCAAAGAGTCATAACATAATGAAAAATAGGAAGATAGAATAACGTGAAGAAATATTTGTAAAAATAATCATTTTTTCATTGACAAAATGTTCAAATTTAGTCATCATTTTTAAAAAATATATAATAGTGGAAGGGAGAAACAATGTTTTGTACCGGAAAAGAAATGAAGGCTGTCTTTGAGAAAGCCAAAAAAAATCGTTTTGGTCTGATTGCTTCTAATGTTGTTTTTGATACTCAGATCCGTGCCTTAGTGTGGGGATATGAACATCAAAAATCAGACGGATTGCTTCAAATGAGTGCTGGTGCGTGTAAATATGCATCAGGAGAATCAAAAGATATGAAAACAGGTGCACAGCTGATTTCATCTATCACAAAAGTACTCAGCTCTCAAACTAAGAATTCTGGTGTCGGTTTACATATTGATCATGCGACACCTGACTACTTTGATTTTATTGTTTATTGTGTTGAAAATGGATTAGTCTCATCAGTGATGATTGACGCCAGTAAAGAAGATTTGGCAGAAAACATCAGAATTACCAAAGAAGTCGTTGAACTGGCTCATCGATATAATGTATTGGTGGAAGGTGAAATCGGACATATCAAAGGTTCAGAAGACGAGATAGTATCTGAAACCGAACTATATACCCATCCAGAAGAAGCACTGGAATTTGTATTAAAGACAAATGTTGATCTCTTCGCAGCATCTGTTGGTACAAATCACGGGGTGTCTAAAGGGGCTCATCTACACTTAAGAATTGATCTGATTGAAGAAATTGATAATCTGCTGATTAAACATAATGTAGAACGTGGTTTAGTGTTACACGGTGCTTCAGGACTTACCGACCAGCAACAGATTGATGCTGTCAGAGCAGGTGTTGTAAAAATTAATAAAGATACACAGTATCAGATGGATATGGCTGAAGCTGTTCAAGCCTTCTGGGAAAAAGAAAAAGATTCTATTGTATGCCCTGTGGGTATGAGTTTAGAAGATTATATTCCAGATAAAAACCGATTTGACCCCCGTAAATGGCTGGTCAAAGGAGAAAATGCTGTTTCCAGATCTGTTGAACAGATGATACAGGTAGTTGGCAGTCATAATCAATCAATCTTATTATAAATCGGGAGGTTAAAATGTTAAGATTAGCAATCAACGGATTTGGCAGAATCGGACGTTTGGTATTTAGAGCTGCTTTTGGCAGAGAAGATATGGAAATTGTCGCAATTAATGATTTAACAAATGCAAAGACTCTTGCTCATTTACTCAAGTATGATTCAATTCATAAAATATTTCAACAAAAAGTATCCCATACAGACACATCCATTATCGTTAATGATAAAGAAATCAGAATTTATGCTGAAAAAGACCCTGAGAATTTGCCTTGGAAAGATCTGAATGTAGATATTGTTATCGAATCTACCGGCATATTTACAACTCGTGAAAAAGCCATGAAACATGTAAAAGCCGGAGCAAAAAAAGTAATCATCTCAGCTCCAGCAAAAGATCAGGTTGATGCAACAGTTGTAATGGGGGTAAATCACCATATTCTTAAAAAAGAAGATGTGATTATTTCCAATGCTTCATGTACAACGAACTGCCTGGCGCCTGTTGCTAAAGTGATTCATGATCATTTTACAATTGTGAAAGGGATGATGACCACAATCCACTCCTATACAAATGATCAGAATATTCTGGATTTACCTCATAGTGATTTAAGACGTGCCCGTGCAGCTGCAATGAGTATGATTCCAACTTCAACTGGTGCAGCCAAAGCAATTGGTCTGGTTATCCCTGAACTCAATGGAAAACTTGATGGAATGGCTATCAGAGTACCTACACCAGATGGTTCAATCGTTGATTTAACTTTGGAAGTCGAAAAAAAATGTACCAAAGATGAACTGAACTCAGCTGTGAAAGAAGCAGCTGAAAATGAACTCAAAGGCATTCTTGAATATACGACTGACCCAATCGTTTCATGCGATATCGTTGGTAATCCTGCTTCTTCTATCTTTGATGCTTCATTAACTATGGTTAAAGATAATATGGTAAAAGTTCAGACCTGGTATGACAATGAATGGGGATATTCCAAACGTGTTGTTGATCTTGCCCTGTATCTGTCAAAAATATAATTCATAATCGTATGCAAATTAATATGATTAGTCCGCCAGCTGTATTTTTCAGCAGGCGGACTATTATAAAAAAAGAGGAGATTTAAAGGTATTATGACAAATAAAAAATCTATTTTGTTTCTTGTAATCTCTTTAAGTCTCTTATCTTTTTTGTTGATTTTCTCTTATATAACGTATTTAGGTAAAAATAGCCAGGTACGTGTTGCTCTTAGCAGTTTTCCTGAAACTTTTGATGCGATGACAAGAGCAGAATATTTTACAAATCTAGTGAATGATGAGATCTATTCAACATTATTTGATGTGAATGGGGACAAATTCTATGGCCTAATTGGTCAGTCATGGCAAAACCTGAGTGATAGTCTTATGGTGATACATTTGAAACGTGACATGTATTTTCACAATGGAGATCCAATAACGGCAACTGATGTAAAAGCAAGTCTGGAAAGAGCTTTAACTTTTCCAAAGAGTCTGATTAAGAACTTGGTAGAAGTTGACTCAATCAATATTATCGATCCATATACTCTTGAAATTTATCATCCAAATACTCTGGAGATATACAGATTATTGCTAAGCGTAAAGATTTATTCATATAAGCATATCCAATTCTCAAATGAGGATTTTCAAAAAAATCAGTTAATCTGCTCAGGTCTTTATTATCTGTATTCTGCAAATGATAATCTCATTGTTTTAAAAAGGAATCCTTACTGGAAAATAAAAGAGGATGATTTATTTAAAGAAGTAAAACTATATCGAATCCCTGATAAAGATAAGCAAACAAACCAGCTGTTAAATGGAGAACTTGATTTTATCATTAATCCGCCATTTGAAAGATTTTCTGTTATTGAAAACAGATCTGATTTGTTGATTATCGGTAAAAAGAGTAATGTTAGCATGTACATGATGATGGATATAATGAATGAAAAAAGACCTGGAATGCCTCAACAGCGTAATCCGTTTAAAGATAAGAGAGTCAGGCAGGCAATTTGGCATGCGTTAGATATGCAGACATTTATTAAAGAAAGGCTGAATAATTATGGAGAAACCCTTACATATCCCTGGTTAAACAGTATAAGTGGAGTTAATTCTTTATTAAAACCATACAAATACGATACTCAGAAAAGTAAAGAATTACTGAAAGAAGCGGGTTATGAAAGTGGGTTTCCTCTGAAGATTTATTGTGTTGAGAATAAATATAATGGTGATGTTGAATTAGGGGAGTATGTAAAAACAGCTTTATACCAGATTGGTATCAAAGCTGAAGTGTATTTCCTGCCTACAGAAAAATTTTATGATTATATTGAAAACAACCCTGTCTCCTGTTATATTGCCGGTTATAGCTCAACATCTGACACACCTGATGGTCCTTTGTATTCACTCACTTATAAAAGCATCAGAGTAAAAGGGAATTTAAACAGATTAAACATAGAAATTCCCTATTTAAACAATTTAATTGATTCTGCTAAAAAATTACCCAATACTGATAATGCTAAATTTCAGATTAATCAGATAGCCAGTCAGTATATGTATGATGAAGCACTCATTATTCCACTGTATGCACCTACAGACAACTTTGCTTTAAATCGTAAAGTGAAGTGGCACCCTGTTAATAAAGAATTTAAGTTAAGTCATTTAAAACGAAAATGAAAATTTTTAAATTAAACACAATATTGAGAATCTCTAGTATCGCTGGTATCTTATTAACGATTATTATCTTGTTTTTCTATATAAAGTTTTTTCAAATCAGGAGTTATGAAAGTTGGAAGAATAATGCGAAACTCTACGTTGAACTGAAAAATAAAGAACTGAATACTTTAATTTTTAAGAATTCTGCTGATCTGGAAAATAACCCTGACATTAATTATCAATCTCTGACTGCTGTATTATCACCAGCAATAAATGATAAAGATAATGCTTTTTCCGATTTTATGATTATAAATCTTGATAAAGAGATCATTTATCAGTATAGTAAATCTCAGTTTCTTGATAAAAAGATATATTCCTCAGAACAGCTCCTATATACAATAAAGAAAATCCCTGATTCTGTTGAAATTCAAGACTTATTTATTGATACACACGATCATCAGGTTTATATTGTCAGAACCCCTTATATTAATAACATAGCAATACACAGATATAGCTTTGTTTATATCTTTGATTTTACCCGTGAGTTAAATAAGGTTTTACCTGTACTTTCTATCTTTTTAATCGTTTTTTTGATTGTAATGATTATTTATCTGATTTTCCTGTTTATCCGGAGTTATATCGTCCAATATCTAGCACGGATTGAAGATTATATAGAAGGTTTTATTGAAAATAATCAGGCTGAAAACAGTAAATTGTTTTTCTTATATCCTTTTAAATCATTAGAGCAAAAAATTGCCAGACTCATTGCCAAACAAATAGAGATAGAGGATCGACTGTGTAATTTATCAGAAAAGTTTCATTTGTTGCTTTCTCAGACGAGTGATGGGATTTTTATGGAGGATAGTGAAGGCTATATCTATTTTTGTAATTCTAAACTGGCAAGGATACTGGGATTCAACAGTGAAGCAGATATTATTGGATTGAAAATGACAGATTTATTGTCTGATTTACATTCTAAACGAGTTTATGAACAGGAGAAAGGATTTCTAAATCTAAGTAAATCAATACGATATAAACTGAATTTTCAGAATCATGATAAAGTGAAAAAGGAATGTCTGATTAATGCCTGTAGTATTTATGATGCAAAACTTGATCTTAAATCATTTTATTATGCCGTAACGGATCTGTCAGATTTAGAACTGTTTTCTGTTGATCAGACGACTCATATCTTGTCAAAATCAAGCTATTTTGAAAATTCATCATATCCGATTGTTATTCTGGATAAAGACCTAAAAGTCTATGATTTAAATAATACAGCAAAGAACATATTTTCAATAAACTATAACAATGCAAAAGACAAAAGTGTTCATGAGTTTTTCAAGACTTATGATTTTGGAAAGCTACTTAATCAATTTGATTTCAATTCCAACTTTAAACTGGATACATTTGAACCAAGGCTTAACCGATGGTTTTATATATCAAATGAAGTCATTGTCAGTAATGATGAAATCTTTAATTATCTGATTTTTATTGATATCAGTTCATTCAGAAAAGATGAAAGTTTTCATAATATGATTTTTGATGACTTAAAGGGCTTTATTTTTGTAACAAATTACGAAAATGAAGTGATATATGTTTCGCCATCTTTCTTATATATGACTCAATATCCAGCTTCCTGGTTTGTAAATTATTACAAATCAATGAATGATATGATTAATAAATATGAATCTAATCAAGTCGATCAGTTTGTGATTACAACTACAAAAGGTAGTTTTAACTTTAAACTCATTCCGTTAAAAAGTTTATCAAAGTCAAACCGAATCTTCTTATGTCTCAATCTTAATCCATAAAAGGCTTCATAGGGCTAACAATGAAAGAATTTAAAAAAAACATACTTTGGAGATATCTACTTTTCATTATCATCTCACTGATGATTTCATTTCTCTTTTCTTATTATATAAAATCCATAAGAATCAAATCAAACAGAAATATCCTCTTACCAGTCTATTATGAATATATTGCCTGGGTAGAACAACGTTTGAACGAAAATACATCCGATTTGTTTTCTATACTGGATAAACAATTTTTGAAAAATGCTCCTCATTCAATATTACTGTATGTTATTAATGATCAAACAAATGAAGTAGTTTATCAACAGGAAAATACTCAGAGTACATTGAATATTAATGAGTTTATAAAAAATAAGGCAATTTTACTGAGTAGCCCTGCTAATTTCTCAACAATTGATTATCAGCAGAAAAAAGATCATTATCTTTTCTTTATTAAAAAGTATAAAACTGCTCAGAATGATTACTTGATTCTGTTTGCAAAAAATATGAATGAAATATCCAGATCTCAAAATCTATATTTCATTATCATTCTGATTACATTTTTCTGTTTAATATTTTCTTTGTTACTATATCTGAATTCAAAACTAACTATCAGAGCACTAAATCAGAAAATTCAAAAACAGATAGAAAAAGAATATCATCTGTTTCAGGATTTGATCTCAAATAATCCACACTCTTTGATGATGCTGATAGACATTCATTATAAAATTCAAAAGATTACTGATGCTTTTGAAAATTTTGTTTTGTATAATAGTAATGAAATTCTCAATAAAGATATTGCCATGTTGATGCCTGAATTTCATGAAATACTTCACTATTTTTCCAGTAGTAGAAACAAAAATTTAGAACTTGAGCTAAACTGTAAAAATAATACGATGAAGATAGTGGCAATTACACTGGTACCATATTATAATCTGGAAGGGAAAATTGAGAAGTATCTGATCATATTTAACGATTTAACAGAGATAAAAAAGAAGAATGAACAATTGGCAAAAGAATTAACAACCACCAGAACCTTTTCAAGAATCAGTCAGTTAATTTCCAATGCAACTGATCCATATTTGATTGTGAAAACCATAGTCGATGAATCGAAAAATCTGATAACTTACAATCACGGAACTCTTTTCTTAGTCAATGGTGAGGAATTAAATGCCTATTACAGTAATAATCCTGATATTGTTTCCAATATTTCTAATGTAAAACTTCGAATTGGTCAGGGATTGACCGGATTAGTTGCAAAAACTCAAAAAGGAATGATAATTAACAACGCATTAGATAATCCGATACCTTCTAATGTACCAAATACAAATGATGTAGAAGAATGTCTGATCTCTGTTCCTCTCATCAGCAAAACAAAGTTAGTAGGTGTGGCAACATTCTCAAGATTAGGTAGTAAAAATTTTGATGATGAAGATTTACAAATATTGGAATTGCTTGCAGCACAGGCTGCATCAGTCCTGGATAACACAATGCTGATAAATCAGCTGGCTATTTCAGAAAGAAAGTACTATTCTTTGATAAATCAATCAGCTCTTTCAATTCTGATATTGAAAGAAAGAATGATTACTTATTGTAATAAACGTTTTGCTGAAATTCTTGGCTTAACACCTGAAAAAATTACCAACAAAGATATCACTTCGTTTATTCAACAAAAAGATAAGTCATTGTTTGCATCCCATTTAACTTCATTTCTTCTTGAAAATCAGTGCGAAGATTTTAATATAACATTGATTAATCAATTGAAAAAGAAAATAATCATGAGCTTTTCACTCAGTATGATCTCCTGGGAAAATAATCAGTCAATTATGGTTACGGCGTTAGATATAACAGAAAAAGTTGAATTGAATAATCAACTGTTACAAACTCAAAAACTGGAATCTGTTGGTGCTTTAGCAAGTGGAATTGCGCATGACTTTAAAAATATTCTTGCAGGAATTACCGGAGCTGCTGACATGATTTTAATGCGTGAACCTGAACATACAGGTATTCATAATTTTGCTCAAATCATTAAAACATCAGCAGACAGAGGAACAAAACTATCCCAAAGACTTCTGGGATACACTCGAAAAGGTGAAGTTGAACATCATTTATTCAATCTCAATGATGTTCTGAATGAAATTATTGAAATTGTTAGTTATACGTTTGAAAAGAATATTGAGATTTCAAAACATTTGAACGATGAAGTATTAATGTTTGAAGGCGATCCAATCAAAATACAACAGTGTATTTTAAATCTTTGTGTGAATGCAAGAGATGCGATGCCTCAGGGTGGGGTACTCAGAATTGAAAGTAAACGTATTCATTCCAGACTCCTTGACACTGAAGTATGGCCAAAACTGCAATATAGTCAGTATATTATGATTAAAGTGAGTGATACGGGTTCAGGTATTAGTGATGAGCTAAAGTCTAGAATTTTTGAACCTTTCTTTACGACTAAAGAAAAAGGAAAGGGAACGGGTTTAGGATTATCTACCACTAAGAGTATTATTGATGAATATAATGGTGGAATTCAGATTGAGTCTGAGTTAAACAAGGGGACTACTTTTATCATCATACTTCCGGTTATCAGTTAGGATGAACAGATTCAGATAAACAAAAATAAGGAAAAAGAGAAGAAAACACTCTTTATGAAAAGCGCTCAGTCTCTTGATATCCTTATTGTGGACGATGAAGAGT
>JAGOCT010000055.1 GCA_017998585.1 Candidatus Cloacimonadota bacterium
GAAAAATGTGGTAATTCAAACTTCTGCCATACAAGAAATTATCCGCTATTATGTCCGCGAATCAGGTGTCAGAACCCTGCAAAGAATGATTGCCAATATCATGCGAAAAATAGCCAGAAAAGTGGCTGAAGGCGAAACGAAAAAGATACAGGTAACTGATAAAACCGTAAAAAAATATCTGGGAAGACGTAAATACCAGATGGAACTGGCTAACCGAAAGCCGGAAATCGGCATTGTAACCGGGCTTGCCTGGACAGCTTATGGTGGAGAGATTCTGTTCTGTGAAACATCTAAAATGCCTGGTAAAGGTCAGTTAATACTGACCGGTTTGCTGGGTGAAGTAATGCAGGAAAGTGCGAAAATAGCGCTCAGTTACCTGAAATCAAACTATGAAAAATACACACTTCAGATTGACCAGCTTGATAAGACGGACTTACATATTCATTTACCATCAGGAGCTGTTCCAAAAGACGGGCCTTCTGCCGGTGTTACGCTTACAACCTCCATTGCCTCTGTAATCATGAAAAAGAAAGTACGTCATGATATTGCAATGACAGGCGAAATTACCCTTTACGGGCAGGTTCTGCCAATAGGAGGCGTCAGGGAAAAATTCCTGGCTGCTAAAAGAGCTGGTATCAAGAAAATTCTCTTTCCTTTTGATAATCAGGATAATTACGAGGAGTTACCCGATGACATCAAAAAAGGGATTGACGTGAAATTCGTCAAAAATATAGATGAAATATTTGAAGAGGTCTTTATAAAAGAATGACAAATAACACAATTTTTGAAGAAACATCCCAAACACTCAATATCCTGTTGAATGTTGAAAAAAGCTTTATGCCCAAAGCAGAATATATCTTTCGAACCTTTTGCAGGATATTGGGGTTAAGCCCATCATTTGAATACAATTACGCCAAGCAAGAAGTACATATCTATTATGGTACACCCACCAGCAGAGATTATCCAGTGATGATTCATCATAATCCGGAAGCTGTCAATTTTTTTTATGTTGAAAGAAATGAACAAAAAAAATATCAGATACCTGTATATGACAAAGAAAAAGTTAATTTTTTTAAATATGGAAAAGAATATATTCCTTTTTTGTTTTCACCTCAGGGACCTATATTCTTTAGCGGAGAAACATCAATTCGAATCAATAAAGATATTATTGCTTCTGCATTTTATTTCCTAACCTGCTGGCAGGAATATGCGGATGACAAAGAAATGTTTCCTGGAGACCGTTATGACTATAAATCATCACTCCAGTATTACTGGAATTTCACAGAATTGCCAGTAGTTGACCGCTATTGCCATATGTTTGAACTATGTCTGGAATATGTTTTAAAGAAATTTTCCAAACAACGAAAATGGCCGAATAAAAGTCTTTTTGCTTTAACAATATCGCATGATATTGATTACTGGGAATTTTGGTCAAAAGACTATCTTGACAGTATGATTCAGTTTAATAAAAAACGGATCAGTACAAAGCCTTTAAAATCATTATACAAAATAGTCGGACATTGGCTTACAAAAAGTTTTTTTTACAGCCCTGAAGGAATAATGAAAAAAATCAAAAGAATAGAAAACCTCTTTTATGCAAAATCGACCTTCTTTCTTCTGGCTGGTTCTCAAACGCTTGATAAACGCCAGGAGTACTTTTTTAATCCTCAGATTCGGACATCTTTAAAAACAATACTGGAAGACAATGAAATTGGACTTCACGGGACAAAAACAGCTGCTTTCGATCAGGATACAATTAACGAAGAATTTGATAACTTAAAAACAGCTCATTTTGATTGTCAGGGCTACCGTAATCATTATCTGAGTTTTGATTATCAAAAGTCCTTCGCAATACTGGAAAATGCCGGTTTTGAATATGATTCTACCTTAGGTTTTTGGGAAAACATTGGATACAGGGCAGGAATCTCCTTTCCATTTTTCCCCTATAATTTAAAAGAAAACAAAACATTTAAGATATTAGAAATTCCTTTAATTGTGATGGATACGACTCTGTATTCGGAAAAAGCGATGAAGATGTCTGTAAGAAAGTCTTTCAAGCATATCAAGCGTATGATACAACTCTCACGAAACAACTGTTCTCATCTTTCTATCTTGTGGCATAATACCATATTTGACAGCATCGATTATCCTGGCTGGGGAAAACTCTATTACCGAATATTACGATATGCTTATAAAAATGATGCATGGATTTGTTCATTAAAAGAATTACGTGATTTCTGGCTGGAAAATTAACTTGCCATTTTTACCAGAATTTAAAATTTTGTCTGTATTTCCAAGTATAAAGGATTAATGAAATGAAAAAAAATGCCCTCATTATATTCATTGTATTGACTCTGGCTTCATTGTCAGCAAAACCAACTCCCCCAATAGCACCAGAAAAACCCGTAATTAAGTCTGTTCATGGGGTTGAATGGACAGATGAATACGACTACATGAGAGAACATAAAAATCTGCCGGAAGTAATGAAGTACATTAAAGCAGAAAACAAATATACTCAAAAAGTATCAAAGTCCTTTCATAAACTGCAAAATCAAATTTTTGATGAAATGAAAAACAGAATTCGTGAAGATGATGTGAGCGTACCATACAAAAAAGGAGATTGGTTTTATTATTATGAAATCAAAAAAGGTCAGTCTTATGGTATCAATTATAGGATAAATCTGAAATCTAAAGAAAAACAAATCCTGCTTGATGAAAATAAAATGACAAAGGGAAAAGCTTTTTTCTCTGTTGGCACCTATCAGGTAAGCCCCAATGACTCTCTGCTGGCATATTCTGTCGATTTTGAAGGGGCTGAACAATACACCATGATGATTAAGAATATTAGAAATAACCAGCATTATTCTGAAAAGATTACCAATGCTGAAGGAGTCGTATGGTTTAATGATAGTAAAACTTTTCTTTATTCACTTCAGGATGAAAAATATCGTACTTATCGTATTTATAAACATATTCTTGGCACTGACCCTGCAAACGATGAGTTGATTATGGAAGAAAATGATGAAGCCTTTTACCTATCAGCCGGACTTTCACGAAGCAAAGAGTATATTATGATTAGTTCTTCCAGTAAAACAACTACTGAGAATTGGTATCTCTCAGCTAATCATCCAAATGATAAGCCAAAACTCATTAACTCCAGACGTACTAATATTGAAATCTATCCCGATCATTTTAATGGAAAATTTTTCATTTATTCAAATGAGTATGAAGCAAATTATCAGTATTATGAAGTGCTAAATGAGAATGATTTTAACAAGACACGTCTGCTGCTTTCAGGCAATCAAAGAAAGATACTCAACGATGTTTTGCATTTTAAAGATTATATGATAGTATCAGAAAGAATAGATGGTCAAAATAGAATCCGTGTCATCAACAGAGAAAATGGCTATGAATTTTCACCTGATTTTGACAGTTCAAACTATTCTATTGTATGCGATACCAATTTAGATCCTTATTCAGACAGCCTGAGATTTTCCTATGATTCCATGACAGAGCCTTCTATTCTATATCAGGTCAACTTGAAAGAATTGGAATCTAATCCTCATTACAAACGGGAAAATTACCGGATTTTAAAACAATACAATCCACAGACCCCCTATGATAAAAGTTTGTATGAAGAAAAAACAGTTTATGTTGAGATTGACGAACAGACACAAATTCCGATGATGTTGGTTTATCGTAAAGACCTTTTTAAAGGGAATAATCCTTGTCTCTTGTATGCTTATGGGTCTTATGGCAGTTCTGAAGATCCCTATTTTTCATCAGCCCGTTTAAGTCTTCTGGATAGAGGCTGGATTTATGCCGTAGCTCAAATCCGTGGCGGAGGAGAACTTGGTAAAGAATGGCATGAACAGGGTCGTTTACTTAACCGTAAAAACACTTTTAATGATTTTATCGCCTGTGCAGAATATCTGATAAAAGAAGACTATACTTCCAGAAAAAAACTCTCAATTAATGGTGGCAGTGCCGGCGGAATGCTGATTGGCGCTGTAATCAATCAGAGACCAGAGCTTTTTCATGCGGCGGTAGCTGACGTACCTTTTGTTGATGTATTAAGTACGATGTTGGATTCGACATTGGCTCTGACAATTCCAGAATATGAAGAATGGGGAAATCCATACGAAAAAGAATATTTTGATTATATCGCATCATACTCACCTTATGATCATGTGAAAGCGCAATCATATCCTTATTTATTAATTAATGCAGGATTTAGAGATTCACGCGTGGCTTACTGGGAACCATTGAAATGGACTGCTAAATTAAGAAAATTAAAACAGGATAAGCGTGTGCTTTTACTGAAAATGAATATGAATGAAGGACACAGCGGATCAGGTGACAGATATAGTTCTCTACGTGAAACAGCCTTTACATACGCATTTTTACTATGGACAATGGAAAAAGATCAATTAGAATAAAAAAATACTTGCATAATTTTATGACTTATGGAATTTCGTACTAAGTAGGGGAAGCAACCCTGCTTGCCAAATCTAATCAGGTCGATTAGATCAGTGTAATCGTTTTAAAGTGAGGGAAAGATGAAGATCGGAATAGTTGGTGCAACCGGTGAAGTCGGAATGATGATGATAAAAAATCTCGATGAATTTGAGATACCTGTAAAAGAACTCCGTTTGTTTGCCTCTTCGCGTTCTGCCGGAAAGAAAATCAAATTTAGAAATGATCATATAATAGTGGAAGAATTAACCGAAGAAAGTATGAAAGAATCCTTTGATTATTTATTGTATTCAGCCGGTTCAAAAGTCTCAAAAAAGTTTGCTCCTATAGCAGCTGAAGCAGGTAATACGGTCATTGATAACTCTTCTGCATTCAGACGCGATGAAAAGATTCCTTTAATCGTACCCGAAATCAATGGCGACCTATTACAAAATTATAAAGGTATCATCTCAAACCCAAACTGTTCCACCATTCAACTGGTGCTGGCTTTAAAACCGCTTGATACACATTACAAAATTCAAAGAGTACTTGTTACTACTTTTCAATCAGTTTCTGGAGCAGGACATAAAGGAATAATGACACTTGAAGAACAACGGCTTGGCTCTTATGAAAATGGCGAATTTCCCCGTCATATAGACTTGAATGTAGTGCCTCAAATTGGTGAAATCAATGAGGAAGGCTACTGCGAGGAAGAAGAAAAAATACATTTTGAATGTCGCCGTATTCTTGGTAAACCGGAACTGGAAGTGTGTGCAACCGTTACCCGCGTACCTGTGATGTATGGTCATTCAGAATCAGTATTTGTTCAATTTGAGAAAGAAGTAGAAATTTATAAGGTATGTAATGTACTGAAAAAAGCACCGGCTGTTAAATATGCTGAAAAATATATGACTGCCTATGAGCTGAAAAACTCTAACGAATCCCATGTTTCCAGAGTCAGACATGCTTATGACAGCCATTCCATCCAATTCTGGAATGTGGCGAATAATGTCAGACTTGGCGCTGCTACCAACGCTGTTAAGATTATGAAGTATATGATGGAATCGGATGTTTAGACGAATAAAATGCTTTTTTACCTTTTATCAAGGCACCCAAATGGGTGTCTTTTTTTTACTATAAATCTTAAATTTATCAGTTTACTCAGTATTTTTAAATAAAGGGTAACTCTAAAGAATCGTTTTTTTATAAAATAGTTGATATGATTTTCTTTCGATGTTATCAAAAAAATGATTGATAGTCGTATAGGAAGTGATAAGGAAAGAAAGAGGAAAGAAAGGGGAATGAAAAATCAATAAACATACCATAAAGATGTTTATAGATATATTAAAAATAAAATCATTTTGATATATTCTGATAGTTTTTCATAAATTCTTGAATATCGTAAGAAGATCAATTTTTTGCATAATTTTAAAATTACAATGTTTCATAAACGGACAGGCGTTAAAATGCACAAGTTCTATCATGTGTAAAAACTATATTGCAAATACGAAAAATTATCTTGACATTTTTTCTGATTATATTATTATTTCATCAGGGAGGTCAGGATGAATCATATAATACATAAAAACCTGGAGCCGGTACGGATGCTGTATTCTTGTACAGCCGGTCAGCAAGTGCCAATGATTGGAGCAGTGGTGCCTGCTGGTTTTCCTTCGCCTGCTCAGGATTATATTGAAGATGTGCTGGATTTGAATGAACTTTTGATACAACACCCAGCAGCGACCTATTTTGTGCGGGTGGAAGGCTATTCGATGCTGAATGCAGGGATCTATCCGGAGGATATTTTGATTGTAGATCGTTCACTGGATGCGGTGAATGGCAAGATTGTCATTGCAGTCGTTGATGGTGAATTTACGGTTAAGCGGCTGCGTATTGATAAAAATGGTGTCTGTTTTCTAATGCCGGAAAACGCTGATTATGAGCCTGTCAGGATACATGAGGGGATGGATTTTTCGATATGGGGTGTGGTAACCAATGTAATCCATAAGTTGTAAAAGGGGAGAACATGGTAGAATTTCGCAAACCGGAAAAGAATCAGCGTCCAATATATGCACTGGTGGACTGTAATCAGTTTTATGTCTCCTGTGAGCGTGTTTTTCAACCTTATCTGGAAGGGAAACCGGTAGGCGTGTTATCCAATAATGATGGTTGTCTGGTAGCCCTTTCTCCTGAAATGAAAGCGCTTGGTATCAAACGGGGAACACCGGCATATCAGATCAGACCTGTACAGGAACAGCATGAACTTTACCTTTTTTCATCGAATTATACCCTGTATGGCGATATGTCAGCGCGGGTGATGAAAACAATCGCTTCTTTTGCACCGGATATTGAAATCTATTCAATAGATGAGGCTTTTCTTTCTTTTAAAGGCATGGAACATATGGATTTGACGGCTTATGCCCAAACGATTCGTCAAACAGTGATGAAATGGACAGGTATTCCTGTTTCCATTGGTATTGGAACGACAAAAACACTAGCTAAAATTGCCAATCGTGTAGCGAAAACCTACAAAGCGTACCAGGGCGTTTTCAATATCGTAGATCATCCGAAAATGGAAAAGATACTTTCAACAATTGATCTGGAAGATATATGGGGGGTAGGCAGACAATATTCCAAAAAGATGAAGAAAATGGGCTTAATGACTGCTGCTGATTTACTATATCTGGAAAATGAATGGGTGCGTAACCAGTTTACGGTAGTTGGTTTACGAACCGTTTTAGAACTGAAAGGTTATCCCTGTATTGAAATGGAGAATACGGCCAATCCGCGTAAGCAGATTGTTTCTTCACGTTCATTTGGTCATCCGGTAAAAGATTATGAGGATATGGAAGAAGCGATGTCTTCTTTTTGCAGTAATGCGGTTGAGCGTCTTCGATCGCAGAAGAGCGTTGCCCGTCAGTTATTTGTGTATCTTTGCACTAATCCATTCCGTAATGATCCGCAGTATGCCAATTTTATGTATAGCAGATTGCCAGATTATTCTGCTTATACACCGGATTTTATACAATTAGGAAAAACGATATTGAGAAAAATCTTTAAACCAGGATATTTGTATAAGAAATGTGGAGTTATGATAAGCGATATAATCCTTGAAAAAGATATTCAACCCACGCTGTTTGACGTACCTTACAGTCAGCAGGACAAGAAGAAGCTGATGCTTTGCATGGATAAAATTAATCAGAAATATGGCAGTCATAAGATTTACTTTGCGTCTAATGGGGTTTTGAAGAAATGGCGTATGCGCAGAGAAATTCTTTCCCCCCAATTCACCACCTGCTGGGCAGAATTGCTCGTTGCTAAAGATAACCCGGGCTTAGCATTTCAGAAAGTTAATTTAGTAAATCAACGCTCGTAAATTTCGCCTGCTTGCAAATATGACGAATGAGATTTGCTTGACAATTCTTATCTGTTGTTTTTATGGTAAATCATATCATTATCATGAAGGTTAAAATGGATAATAAACAGATGATTAAAGAGTTGGTATTTGTATTGGCAGGAGGATCTTTAGGGAGCTCAATGCGATACTTGTCATATTATCTTCTGGATTTTGATACAAAGAGTCCTTTCCCTTTCAAAACTTTCCTGGTGAATGCTTTTGGCAGTTTTTTAATTGGATTTTTAACGATTCTGTTTAAAATGTATGATTTATCAGAAGTCTTTAAATTGTTTTTTATCACCGGATTTATTGGTTCATTTACAACTTTTTCAACCTTTAGCTTTGAAACAATACAGTTATATCAGAATGGTCATATAAAAACAGCTGTTTTGAATATATCGGCATCTGTTATTGTGGGTATAGTCTTTGTATTGTTGGGTATATCTCTGGCAAACGCTATATCCGTTCAGCAGTAAATTAACAAAACATTAACTCTCTTGTCTGCATAGTAAAAGGCAGGGCTTTCGCCCTGCTTTCTATAAGGTTTAGGAGGTTATATGATTAATTAAATAACGGACACTCTTACAGTTCGTTACAATTAATTTTGATTTATTTTTCAAAGTCTTTATTCATCGATATTCCAGCTGTTGGTAAAGATAAGTTCGTTGTCATTATAGGCTTTTTCGTTAAAAGACTTGATGTGTTTTTTTAAGTTTTGACATTGTTGTTCTGTACAGGTGAGGAAGATCGAACTGTTTAGTCCAGGCCAGACCGGAGTATTTAATCTAGGCTCACCTTTTGGCAGTAAACCAATGCTCTCTTC
>JAGOCT010000056.1 GCA_017998585.1 Candidatus Cloacimonadota bacterium
TAATAAACCCGCTGATTCTTGTTAGCTTTGAGATTATCGGCTTCATCATCATAATGGCTGTAAAGATAACCGTCTTTGTACCATGCAATGTCAGTATGTCTGGCATTGAGCAGCTTTTCTTCTAAAAAAGTCTTTGTCTCTGTATCATAAATCCAGATATCAGAATCATCACCTCCGCCTTTTGAGATACTGTAAAAGAAATAGCGTCTGTCAGTGGATACCGCTAATCGAAAGGCTTTAGTTGTTCCGTCTTCTGAAAGCGTATTGGGATCAAAGAACAGTTCTTCTTCCCCATCCAATTCTCTTTTTCTGTAAATTACCCACTGATTCTGGGTACCAGAGTTCTTGGAATAATAATACCACTTGCCTCTTTTTAACGGTAAAGACTGTTTTGGGTAATTGATTAAATCAATGATTTCATCAAAGACTTTGTTTCTGTCTGGGTATTCGTTTAAAATTCGTTCTGTAACTTCCTGCTGAGCTCTCACCCATTCCTGTGTTTCATTCGCATGATCATCTTCCAGCCAGCGATAGGGATCTTCAACTTCTCTGCCAAATATGGTTTCTCTGATCTCTTCTTTTCTCGTTTTTGGATATTGCATAGAAATCCTCCCCTTTAATCTATCGCAAGGATAGCATACGATACGATCCTGTCAATCACAATCTTTTATTCATTTTATTTTTATTTATTTACTTTTATAATCTATTAAGTTTTTTGATAAAAAGAAAAACAAGGTTGAGGGGGTCAACCTTGTTTTATAAGGGGGGGTGAGGGAGTGTGTATACAATCTCTAATGAGTTCATATAGACGATCTTTAATAACGCATTTTTTATGCCATCCCTATTTTATAATACTCATATTTCTATTTTTCATATAGTTACTTACTTCATACATTCTTATTATTTTTACTTTTTGCTGATTTTCCAACATACACTGTTTGTTTTTCAACAGTTTTACTATTAATTCTCTAGTTTTCAAAATTGACCTCCACTACGCTCTCATACAGGTCATCAGTAGTAATAATCAAATGATTTGTTCCTTCCTGAAATCTGACTTTAATATTGTAAAACGCAACTGTGTTCCCTGTATTTTCATCAATAACTATTTGCATATTACAGGGTACGCCCGGGATGTCATAAACAAAGGTATTATATGTTTGTAATACCTGATGTGTGTTCGCATCCATTTTAAAAACAGTAATTTGACCTCTCTCTCTATCAGGAATGGCACATCGTTTTTTATCTGAAGATGCTGCAAAATTACGATTTAGAGAACTTTTCCCCATATAGACTAATTCAGTATTATTTACAGTATATATTTTATGTATTTCATTAGTATCGTCATAAAAATGCATGTATTGACCATCATTTAAAAAATAAATCCAAATCATATCAATATTCTCAGGAAAGGTGTACAATATTTCTCCATATGCTGTCATTAAATAAGGTCGATATAAAAATACATCAGCATCAGTATAATAATTTATATAATCTCCTGTTCGAACTTCTTGTTTTGGTGCATTAAAAACACAGCTTCTGGCCATGAAGTCATTAATCTTTATGTCTTTTACGACTGCTTTACCATCCTCAGACATGAGCAAAATACCGCTATTTAGTTCAGCACCTGAATAATCTTCAGGATAAAGATACTCGTATGGAATCGCCCACATTTTTGATTTGGACAGAAAACAAGGATCTGAAAACCTATAAATTGGTTCATTTTCTTTATATTTATTTGGAGGAAATTCAGATATCACTTCTCCTTGCAAGTTCCAAGTGATAATCGCGGGTGTATATTCAAGGGTAATTTCCTTGACATATAGATCTTCTCCTGGTTTAAATCCAAGCAAATAATCTGAGCCGTGTTCTGTAACTTTAGTAGTTTTTTCTAACTGAATCTTTTTTGTACTAATCAGTCTAAAACTAGCTTTATTGTTTTTTTGTGCAGTTAATGCGACAAAAGTGCTGATTATCAGCAGAAGTATGATTACTTTTTTCATGTTATTCTCCTGTTTTGGTTATTCTTTTCAGGATACTTCATCTCTGTTTTTCCTTACCCACGATTCTATTTATCAATCATTCCTGTTATCATGCCAAAATATACTGATCTCTAAAATCTTGTCAATATTTTTAATTATTTTACTTTAATGGCAAAAAATACAGATATAAAAGATAAAGAAATTTTTTCCGTGTTCATTGTATTTCTGTGGTTGTAGATCTTTCACTCAGATTTTATAGATTGATGCTTTTTGATTTCTTCCTTGATTAACTCACCCAGTCGTCTGACACCTTCTCTGTTTTTCTCAATACTGGAATAAGAGAAGTTAATTCTGGCAAAAGATTTCCCTTTTCCTTTCACAAAGAAAGGGGTTCCTGGCACAAATGCAACATTTTTTTCTATTGCCTTTTTCAACAATTCTCTTGAATCTATATAATCAGGGAATTGAATAAATAAAAATAACCCGCCATTTGGTTTGTTCCAGCTGATTTCTTCAGGGAAGTATGCTTCGAAATCTTTCAACATTTCGTCTCTTTTGATCTTGTATTCTCTTTTTACGTTTTCCAGATACTCATCCAAAAATCCCTTCTGCATAAAACGGGCAGCAATTTTCTGGGTAAGCGGAGATGTACACAAATCGGTATTCTGCCTGCCGATTACATAGCGGTCAATGATATGATGGGGAGCGATTATCCATCCGATTCTCAATCCTGGCATAAATATCTTGGAAAAAGTTCCTAAATGTACGACATTTTCAGTCTGACTCATTTCATAAAAAGAAGGATGGTAGGCTTCGTCAAAATTAAATTCTCTGTAAGGACTGTCTTCAATGATTAAAATATTTTCCTGTTCTGTAAATTCCATTATCTGCTGACGTCTTTTTAAACTCATGTGTATCCCAGATGGATTCTGAAAATCTGGAATCATGTACAGAAACTTTATCATCTCTCCATTGTCTTTAAGCTTAAAATATCTCGTTTTTAAAGCATCAATATCAATCCCCTCATCATCAAGCGGTATATCTTCTATCTCTGCACCATAAGACAAAAATGCACCTAATGAGCCCAGATAAGACGGCGCTTCACAAACAATTCTGTCTCCTGGATTAACAAACAGCTTTCCGGTCAAATCCAATGCCTGTTGCGAACCGCTTACGATAATAATATGATCCAGATCAATCTTAAAACCCAATTTCCGGTAACGTTGCAAAAGCATTTCTCTCAGTAACAGATCTCCTTCACTGGTACCATACTGTAAAGCATTAATCGCATCCTCATCATAAACTTCCTGGCTAATTTCTTTGATTTTCTCAACAGGAAACAACGCAGGATCAGGCAACCCGCCTGCAAATGAAATCAACTCAGGGTTGCTAGTCAGTTTTAACAATTCACGAATCTCTGAACGCTTCATATTCAGATGTTGTTTTGACAGCAAGTGTGTGATTTCCATTTCTCCTCCTTTAAAAGAACGTTTGTTCGTTTTTTATTGATTTGTTTTTTCTAATATTATTTTCATTATTTAATCTATATCATGAAACAGGGATAATCCCTTAAAGTGGTAGGTAATAAAGTGCCTGACCCGACTTTCATAGACTTTCTCTTCATTTTCAGCCTTAAAGATATAATACAAACCATCCCACATATTTTGAACAATCACTTTTATCAGAAAAGGGTCAAAACCACTGTCAGCTTTGGTTCCTTCAATGATATGTCTGGTCATTTTGTCACATAATTTCTCTTTGAAATCTCCATATTGCGGGACATTTGTATTCTCCATCAGTAACAGAAAAGAGGTTCTGAATACCAGCAGTCGTCTAAACAGATTTTCAGACACATAACTGATATTCTCATCTGTGTAGTTACCGTCATTTTCTTCTTTCATAAAGCCATCAATTCGATTGAGAAACAAATCGTAATGAGGAAAGACAAAATGCTTGTACAAGGTGAACTTATCAGGAAAATACTTATACAGATTACTGACACTCATCGGAATCGTAGCTGCCAGATCTCTCATCGAACAGCCCTCGTATCCTTTCTCCAGAAAGAGTTTTTCTGCATTCTCTAAAATCGCTTTTTTTATTTCATCTTTTAATCTCTGCATTAAAGAACCTCCGTTCTCTTTTTTATTTTACGATAGAAATTTGTCAAATCTTTTTTTAATTATTGTCTTTTATTCTCTTGTATAATCAGATGAATATCTTTTCTATCCTGTAGAAAACGCTTTTTTTGATTGATCATTACTAATAACAGACTACTCTAAGTTAAAGCTTTACTCTTTTATTAACAGATGGATAAAAGAATAATCTTTTCAAACCATTTTCTACATTTATTGTTATATTATCATTAGAAAGAGAGGTAATAATGGACGATCATGTGATAACAAATCCCAATTACAATGCGGATTTAGCCGAAAAAACTGGCGCAGATGAATATGGTATGAAGAGATACATCCTCGTAATTTTAAAAAGTGGAGATAATCAAAGTCAGGACAAAACTTTCCAAAATCAATGTTTTAAAGGCCATATGGATAATATTCAGAAACTGGAAGAAGAAGGTAAACTAATTGTTGCTGGACCAATGCATAAAAACCCAAACAAGTATCGAGGGATTTTTATTTTCAATACAGAATCCGTTTCTGAAGCAGAAAAACTAACACAAAATGACCCTGCAATAAAGGCAGATTTCCTTCGTGCTGATTATTATGAATGGTATGGTTCAGCAGCCTTACCCTTGTATCTGGAGTATGCAAAGCAAATCTGGAAAGTAAATCCCTAATTAATTAAAAATAATTGATTTATTTATTGACATACAGAAAAATATGAGTCATACTTATGATATTAATATACTAGGGAGGACTCATGAGAACGAAAGCAATGCTATTGCTGATACTACTCTTTTTAGTTTTAAGTTTATTATCAGCACTCAAGGTGCCTGTAAATCAGGTAAAATCGATTCAAAATCAGGCCATTTTAGCTGACATGGCAGGATATGTCCATGTGAATGACCAAACACTTTTATCTCAAAATATCAATCAAAACGAAAGAGATTTACCTACAGTGATGACTGGTTTTCCGTTATCATATACCAGTTCCAATACCTATAACGGAGCGGTCTATCTGAATATGGACGATGATCCTGAACTGGAGATTCTCTTTGGAGTAGGTAAAAAGATCGTTGCTTTTAATATCGATGGAACAAATGTCCCTGGCTGGCCTGTAACAATGACTCAGTATGCCTGGGGTTCACCCGCAATTGGGGATGTAACGGGAGATGGAATCGAAGACATTGTATGTACCAGCAGAAATTCAACGAATGGCAATACTGGTTTACTATATGCGTATCATAAAGATGGCACAATCATTAGTGGTTTCCCAGTCACTCAGGCTGGGGGTGGTACAATGAATGTTTGTCTGGCTGATTTAGCAGGAGATAATGCGCTTGAGATTCTGGTTAATGTTCGTAATGCGCCCAATGGCTGGACTTATGCCTTTACCGGCGATGGTCAGGTTTTGGAAGGCTGGCCTCAACAATTGGATACTTTTCCGGGTGCAGGTATTTCAGCCGGAGATATAAACAGTGATGGTATTACCGAAGTCATTTCTCTGTCATATAATTCTTTGTACGTTTTTAACGCAAGCGGTCAGGTACTCAACGGGTTTCCTCTCTCATTTGCAGGTACCACCTATTCCTATTCATCACCGGTTCTTGCTGATCTGGATGCAGATGGAACACGTGAAATCATCTTTGGTGGTTGCACCGATGCTGGCGGGGTTGTGTATGTTGTCAATCATGATGGAACAGTCAGAAACGGTTGGCCTAAAACGACCGGAAGTTGGATTTTTGCCACCGTTTCACTTGCAGATATTGATTTAGATGGTGAACTGGATATGATAGTGGGTGATCAGACCTCTTCCGCTACTCCTGCTAACTATATCTATGCATGGGATAAAAATGGAACTCCTTTGAATGGTTTTCCTGCCGGACCGGTCAATGCGATATACACTCAGGCAGGAATTGCCGATATTGACGGAGATAACAGCCCTGATATCATGATTAGCTCCAATCTTTTTACGGAAGGTTATCACTGCTTTAACAACAATGGTACGCCAAAGACCGGCTGGCCATTACCTGTTGGCACAGATGCAACAGCGGTTACAATGATGACAACACCTGTTTTTGCGGATTTTAACGGCGATGGCAATATTGATATTGCAGGTGCTTCAACGGGATTTTCTTCCTGGCTGGTTGAGCTTTATTTATGGGATACTGGTGTAACTTTCAATGAAGATCTTGCTTTTATGACAATTGACGGATGCAATGTCAGACATGACGGAATGTATATCCACAGCCCTGCTTTGATTCAGTTTCCGGCACCTCATAATTTAACAGCTTCACTTGATTATGATCAAGTCTCATTAGATTGGGATGCACCTGAGCAACGGGCATTAATTGGTTACCGAATTTACAGAGATAATGAAGCGATTGCAATCTGTGGAGTAAATACAACGGATTATATTGATACAAATGTTTCGCCTTTCACTTCTTATTCTTATTATGTAACGGCTGTCTATTTTAGTCCTGATGGAGAATCTCAACCATCCAATACAATAGATATCAGCACTGGAGAACCCGTTATAGCAATAGGTCAATATTGGCTGGAAGGATTTGAATCAACAAATTTTCCTTCCTACGGCTGGCAAAACCTGGATCAGGATACTGACACTCATAAATGGGAACCTATCTCTGAAAATGCTTATTCCGGAACAACATGCGCTACGTCAGCATCTTATATTAATAATATTGGTGCGCTGACACCCGATAACTGGCTGATTTCTCCAAAATTGATTCTTCCTTCTACTGAGGTATTAAATACAATCACATTGAGTTTTTATCTTGCAGCAGTTGATCCTGACTGGCCTGCAGAGCATTTATCCCTTTTAATCTCGACAACAGACAATCAGATTTCATCATTCCAGGCATTGGAATCATGGACACTTGATTCCGGAGCATGGGTACAAAAACAGATCGACTTGAGCGCTTATGCTGAACAAAATATCTACCTCGCTTTCAGACATCATGATTGTACAGATATGTTTATGATTAAACTGGATCATATCATTATCAATCAAACTTTAGCAGGTGATGACAATAGTTTAACACAAGTCTCCTGTAGGTTAGAGAATAACTACCCTAATCCATTTAATCCCAGCACAACAATCGGTTATACTCTTCATAAAAACACACCTGTCATGATTGAGGTCTATAATATCAAAGGTCAAAAAGTCCGGACTCTGGTAAATGAGCAACTTTTAGCAGGGAATCATACTGTTACATGGAATGGTAAAGATCAGAATGAAAAAGAGGTTTCAAGCGGTATTTACTTCTATCGTATGACCACACCTGATTTCACTCAAACCAAGAAAATGATGCTGATAAAATAACAGCCATTTCATAAAACAAACAGGAAACTTGACTAAGGTTAGGGGGTGTCGATCATTACGACACCCCTACTTTCAAAACTGGGTATGCAGTTTTCACGGACACAACCATTATGCCTTTTCTCTGGGGCTTATTGCGAAATCTATCTTTGATAAGCAGGATGCGAATAAGATTCATGGAAAAAGGTTTGTAGCAGCAAGATAATTGGAATAAATTTTGCATATTTTATTTATGCCAAAATAATATAGGGGAGGATTCTATGAAGAACCTAAGTATGTTTTTTATTTTTTTGAGCCTGTTCAGTGGTGTATGGGCAATGAATGTATGGCCTGAACCTGTGATGATTCAGGAAACAGATTATTATCAAAACGATAAAGCGTCTGTCGTCATCGGTAATAATACCATTGTAGTCTGGACAGATTTCAGAGAAAACCATCATGCACTTTATGCTCAAAAGTTATCAGAAACAGGTCAAAAGCTCTGGGATCCGGAAGGTGTAAAGGTTGCTGAGGGTGTATCAAATCAAAGAAAGCACAAGATTATTGCCAGTTCAGATGGCGGTGTCATTATCATTTGGAAAGAGTATTATGGGACATCCTATCAATCGGAACCTAATTACTTAGTGGCACAAAAACTAGATATGAATGGTAGCAAGCTATGGTTAAATTGTGGTAAGGTTATCTACAGTCAAACTGATCCGATCAATCAGCTTCCATCCATGTTTTCAGATATCTATGGAGGATTATATCTGACAGAATTTTCAACAGGGTACAACTCTTTTAACAATCATGTCATCCATGTTGACAGTGAAGGAGAAGAGAGCGTATCTTTTTCGTTTGATTTTACAGAGACAAATGGACAGTTGAAAAAAGCAATCTTTCATTCAGAAGGTTTCTTTGTTGCAGTTTACAAAGAACAGAACCAATATAAAATGGCAAAGTTTGATACATTGGGGAATCATATCTCAACCCCTGTCATTTTGGGATCACAGATGAACAGTGATCTCATTCTTAAAATAAACGAAAGTAATCGTACAATTGCAATATGGGTTGAAAACAACAGTATAAAAGCACAGATTTTATTTGCTAATGGGACAGCAGCATTATCAGCAAATCATATTCTGTTTAATGGTAATCCTGAGCCACATTTATCACAGTTTGAATCAGGGGCCGACAAGTCTATGCTATTGTTTAAATGGGGTGTAAATGGTTATTTTATTATTAAATTAAGCGATAG
>JAGOCT010000057.1 GCA_017998585.1 Candidatus Cloacimonadota bacterium
TGTCTATATTCTCCATATCTATAGTCTGAATTTACAAACATTGAAAAAAGGAAATATTTAAACTGAGAGATTCCGGATGTATGAAAACATATATCATAATGAGTTTTCCTTATTTCTCTACTCACATGAAACATACTTTTTATATTATAATCAGCATAATACACTTTATCAACTAAATCACTATTTTTTATAGGTAGAAAGGCTGGTTTTTGTGTTATAAAAAAATCAATTGAGATACTGGGGTATTCTTTTTTGAGAAAAACTAAAAAAGGAGTAAACATAATCATGTCTCCTATTCCCCAAGTATGTATTATTAAAATTTTATTCATCACCCTCTACTTTTTTAATTTCATAATTAACAATCATTTTTGGAATAATTGTATAAATGATAATTTCTAAATACAGTCTGACTTGTCAACAAAAACCTCAGATATTATTTTTTTTTCTGGACAAAAACAGTTTTCTTTGTTATGATATATGAAAATGGAGGTCATAATGACAGATAACAACATATATTACAAGGTATTTGATGAAGTTCCCATGGCAATGTTTATTGTGGATGATGACGTAAAAGTGCAGTATGCAAACAAAGAGGCAAAGAAAATATTGGAAAATGAGAATATCATCTATCATAAAAGAGGTGGTGAACTCCTAAAATGTGTTCACTCAACAGAATCAGAACTGGGTTGTGGTCATAGTCATGCATGTAAATCCTGTGTCATCAGAAATTCAGTAAATAATGCAGTTGAAGGTCAAAAGACTTACAGAAAACAGGCCGTTTTAAAGATGAAAAAAGATGGACAAGAAACCATTTTCCATAGCTTAATCACAACGTCTCCCTTTGAATTTGATCATACAAAATACTACCTACTCATGATAGAAAATGTAAACGAACTCATTCAACTCAAAGAAATCATCCCTATCTGCGCCAATTGCAAAAAAATCAGGAATGATGAGAACTACTGGATCGGTGTTGAGCACTATTTTCACGAGCATACCGATGTCGATTTTTCTCATTCGATCTGCCCCGATTGTATGGATATCCTATACCCTGAGTTAAAAGAAATCAGAGCAAAAAAGAAAGAAGCCCAAAAGGCACAGGAAGCAGCAGAAAAATCTACTCAAGTCTGACAGAAATAAGCAGAATATTTATCTTTCAACGATTTTATGCAGGCAGGAAGCTTGTAGTACATTTTATTCTCAACATTTAAACGACCAGGATAGTCGTTCTACTGCTTGCAATCAAAAAAAACTAAAATTTGAAGGAGCGCATAAAGAATATCTCATGCGCTTCTTTTTTATTATCCGGAATCAACTGAAATTCATATATCCCTTGAATCTTAAATGGCAAATCATATCTTAGCGAAAAGTTGTTGTACATGTATAGCCTGTTGTTTTCAAAGATGTCTGTTTCTTCCTGAAAAATCGCTTCATAATTGAAGAATACTATATTACTGATATAACGACCAGAGTTGATTGAAAGATTATTAAGCAAGATGGAGGAACTAAAACTGATAATATCCTTGTCTGTACCACGCAATTTTGCATGATTATCAGACTTATATTCATTAAACAGGTTTTGGACAAAACCAGGATTGATATTAAAAGTATCAAGATTGAACCATTTTCTAACTTTTGTTTCAAATGGTGTAATATAAGGATCAACAAATGCAGAACCCAATCCTACTCCAAACAATTGAAGTGCTTCATCCTGTAATATAGACTGCTCCTGCTGACTTGAAAGTTCATCCAGTGACTTCCCATATCTCAATTTTGATAAAATCTGTGCTGCATTTTTGTCATCGCTGTTATCACTTTTTAAACTGATTGTCATTGATTCCATAAAGTTACTGATAGAAGGATCAGAACTGATTTCCAAAAATATTGTTGTCCCATCAGGTGCTTTTTTATAAAATGAGCCCAAAACTATTGGATTGTAATCATAAGGTGTAATCTTGACTGAAACATAATCCGCTTTAAATATTGTGCCAAATAATTCTACCTCACCACTTTCAGATATAAAGGATGCAGAATTAACTCCCCATCGACCTTTTTTGTAAGTGAGCTCAAGGTAACTATCCGGATTAACTTCCAGATTAAGCGGATAAGTAACATAACGCATATTATTAGCGAATCTTAATACCAGGTCAAGTGTAAACGGGTAATCTGAGCTTTCAGTTTCTTGCTTATCTTCAGGTTCTAATTGTTTTTTTTCATTTCTTCTCATTTGATTTCTTGCCATTATTTGATTCAAGTATTGAAGCAAATTTTCTGAATCAGAAGGATAGATACCTGTCCCATTGCTAAAGATAATATCACCCGTTAAGTGAATATCATCAAATGGACCTTTGATTTCAAACTCATTATTTGATCTGCCTTTCACTTTGATGTTCGCCACAGAGTTCTTCGGTGAGTAATAAGGGACATGCATAAATATCCCTTCATTATCTGAGCTCACATATAAATGGCCAATTTGCACATTACCGAGTATAAAATCTTCTTCATTATGTTTGATTTCATTACGTATATTGACAATCCCTTTACCCATCCTAAAACTAAACTGTTTTAAATCCAGTCTGTTATTCAGCACATTCATTTTCAGGCTGATTTTATCAATTATCTCAGGTTGACTCTGGAGCTTGACCTTTCCGTTTTGCATATTCAATTCGGCTGATTTAATTAGTAATCCTTCTTCATTCATACTGACTTCAGCAAATCCTGTCAACTGGGATTGGGTTTGATTCATGAGATCATATTCATTGCTTAGATAACCAAGAGGATCTAGTTTTAAATCCAGTCTGAGTGATTTATGACTCTCGTAAGTCTGATCTTGTAACACATTATAAGCTATAGAACCCTTTCCATTTATACTATAATACATATTTGAACCTACTGAAATCTCGTTAAAAACAAGCTCTTTTTCCAGTTGTTCGACATTCAGATTAACTCTGTTCAGATACTGATTATACAATAGCAATTCTTCTGTTGCCAGTTTCGCTTTAAATGTTTTCGCTCCATCTTTCAGATTAAATTCAAGAGAAGCATTTAATAAGCCCTTTGAATCTGGTAAATCAGCAAATTCACTTAATTCACCATTTAAACCGGCTTCTATCGATAAATTTTTTCCAAAATCTTCTATTCGGCCTTCTGCATTAAGCAAGCGTTTATCTCCACCGCTTACTTCAAACCGGTTTATTTGTATATCATCCAAATCGCCGGAAATATTGGATTTGATATTAAATTCTCTGCTTATGGTATATTGGAGTTTATTAACGGCTATATCTGCTTTCAGGGATTTTTCTTTGGAGGAATCATAGAAAAGACGATTGATTTGAAGATATCCTTTTAAATTTTGCTTTACATCCTCATCAACAAAATACTGTGAAATCATACTCAATGGTATAATCTGGTTTTGAGTTTCAATTCGGTAAAAGAAGAATGGGCTTAATCCAGCACTTACGTTTAACTGCAACTCTTTATTAATGATAAACTCGCTGCTTTTTAAACTGTCAAGCGTACCATCTGCTTTTAATGAAAATTGAATTGCTTTTTTGTTAAAATACCCTTTTTTTAAAACACAATCCAGATTTGTTTTTTTTTCATTGATATCAGCGTTAAACTCAGCATCAAAATCACCCTGAAAGGCGATTGTATTGTTTTTTGGGATAGACATATTTAACAATGACTTTAATCTTCCATCTTTCAGATTAACCTGAATTTTTCCGTTAACCGGTAAATCAGCAAAATCCCCTTTAATCTTTTTTAAGTGGAAATTGTCCAAAACAAGGTCAAAATGATGTTCCTTATCCTGAAGACTGCCTTGATATGCTAATTCAAAGGACTTTTCAGTATTTTCCAAATCAACTTCATACTGATTATTGCTGATAAATATATCACCGTATAACTGATCCATTTCGTATGACTGATAAGAAAACCTTGCACCTTCTATTTTATTTTTTAAAGTAAAACTTTTTTTCTGATACTGAACAGTGCTTGAGATATTCCCCATGAGGCTTAATCCTTTGAAATCATAGGCAATCTCTGAACATTGAATGTCCGATTCTATCTGATTGTTTTTTAAAGAATAATTGCCTGAAAAACTTGTCCTTCCTTTAAATAGCTGCATTTCATTGCTTTGAAATTTAATCTTACCATTTAGTAAATCATCCGTTTTTACAGATAACTGAATTGCTTTAGCGGTTTCATCCTTAAAGGTCAGGCTATCGCTTAAAACAATGCCTTCGACTCCAATTTTACCATTCCACTTTAATGTACCTTCAGCATTAATTTTCCCTTCAACATGAGTCATTTTTGGCAACTGAAAGTGATTAATCACATAGTCAAGTGAGATTTTTCTATTTTTAAAAGGATCACTGACAGTCATTTCCAATAAAAGATTTAAATCTGTATCACTCTTGACTTTTGTGTTTAAAAAAGCCTTGTTTTGATTTCCATACAGACGAAATCTTTCTGGAAACAAGTGATTGACTGACAGAATATTTTTCAGAGTTTCATCCTGAATGGCTAAATCCAGGTCATGTAACTGTACATCATACAGCCATTGACGACTATCAAAGTCAATCATTGCAGAACTTTTACAGTTTAAGATAAGCTTTGAATCAATAATTAAATGATTCAGTCTTAAATCAGAAACAGTTGCTTTCAGCTTTTTTAGTCTGTTCTTTTCAAGTACGCTGTAAAGCTTAAGTTTGGAGTGTTCAGATGTATGGGCGTTTAATTGAATTTCACTTTGTTTTTCATTATTTATCTGAATATCGATTGAATCTAGCTGACTTTCAAACTTTATGATCTTTAAGCCGGAGACAATTTTTAATTTTCCATTTTCTACTTTCAGTTTTTTAAACCATTTAGTATAATCAGTATTCGATGTGTTCGTCTTCTTTTTTGCCTGGTAGCGATAAATGACATCTGGTTCATATATTCTTATTTCTTTAATTGCTTTTGCTTTGGAGATATTGGATAAAAGTACAAACAACAGATTGTAATCTACATAAAGATGTTTAACTCTAATCTGAAATTGCCCCTGTTTATCATCAAGTTTCAGATTTGAAATGAACATTTGTTTTTCGTTAATAGAAAATTGATCAAGGCTCACATTTGCATCAAGACTGCTCTCCAGCATAAGACTGATTCTATTTCTGAAATAGGATGCTGCATCAAAATATTTAAATGCTGCATATATACTCAGATTGATGATAAGAAGTATCCCTACCAGATAGACAAACCAGCGATTATGTTTCAAAAACAACCTCAGATTTTAATATATTGTAATTTCAAAAAGGACAGCTATCTTCATTAAAAATCCGTTTGCATTAACTAGTTAAAGACATTTCGCCTTTTTCAAGTTTATAATGAATTTTCATATTTTCGCACACATTTTGATCATGAGTCGCAATAATAAAGGTCTGTCCGTATTTTTGATTCAATTGAAGTATCAGATTGATAATTTCCTGGGCATGGTTAAAATCAAGGTTACCGGTTGGTTCATCAGCAAATATTACATCTGGTCTGTTTATCAGAGCTCTTGCAATTGCTGTTCTTTGCTGTTCACCCCCGCTTAACTGATTTGGATAGTGGTTTAAACGGTCGTACATATCCATTTTCACCAGTAATTCTGCCGCTTCGGTCAGAGACTTCTTCCATGTTTTACCTGATATATACATTGGAATGGCAACATTCTCCACTGCGGTAAAATCGTTTAATAAATAATGGAATTGAAATACAAATCCTATATGCTGATTGCGAAAATCTGACAAATCTTTATCTTTGTTTGAAATCAGACGATTAAAATAATAGACTTCTCCACTAGTAGGGGAATCCAAAAGACCTAAAATATGTAAAAGTGTACTTTTCCCACTTCCTGATGAACCACTCACTGATATTAAATCTGACTGGTTAACTGAAAAATCAATCCCTTTTAAAATATGTAAAACAGAATTCACATCCTGGTAATTCTTAACCAGCGACTTCGATCTTAAAATTTCCATTTTTCCCCTTTCTTATATTTTTTATGTGTAGCTGATGTGCTTTGCCATTTTCAGTACTGCAAGCATCCGGCTTGCAGTTGAAATGTATAAGTACTGGTTGATTGTTTGCTTACCATCTGCATCATTGGAGACAAGCTCATCATTTATTCATTCTTAACACTGAGATAATGTCCAGCGCATTTAGTTTTTTGAGCGCAATCAGGGCTGAAAAACTAACAATCGCAAAAGCACTTACAAATATCAACAATAAAGTTTGAGGTTGGATACTGACATGAAAGGCATCTAAAAGATAGACTTGCCCTTCCATTTTAATAAATGACTGTTTACTGATAATGTGGGCAAATCCCCATCCTGAGACTATTCCACATAATATCCCTGCGACCCCGAAGCCTGTCATTTTCGTAAAATATAGCTGATAAATCACTCTGTATTTTAGGCCAATTGCTCTTAAAATAGCGATTTTCTTTTTTTCTTCACTTATCGTTGTGATTGTTGAAGTGATGATTGAAAAAGAGGCGATGATTATCAGAAAAAACAACACAATACCAATCACCCATTTTTCCAGTTTTAACAGGGAGAAGATATTGCCGTTAAAATGTATCCATGAATATATCTGATATTTTAAATTCAGTTCTCTCTCCCATTTTTTAGCCAGAATTCTGGCATTTTCCACCTGTTCCGTTTTGATTCGGACTTCTATCAGGGTATATTCATTTTTATGACTACCATCCTGTTTTCCTGTTAGCTTTAATGCCAGATCAGGTCTCACAAATACGGTTTTCATATCATATTCATACATACCTGTATTAAAGATACCGGCAATTGTCAATGGCATTTGCTGAATACCGCTCAGCGAAAAATCCCTGTTTCCCGATGCCAGCATAAAAACCGTATCACCAACCGCTATATGATTTGCTTCAGCAAGCTGTTTACCAATCACAACATCTGTTTCTTTTCTCAATTGGTAAGTGCCTTCTGTTATAATCTCACGATAAGAAACAGGCAAAAGCTTACGCTCCGAATCAATGCTCCTGTAATTAACCCCTTTTAATCCTGACCCGTATGAAATCATGCCTTGTCCACTGACAACAGCCTGACTGGTAATCACTTCAGGTTGTTTACTTAAGTACTCGTTGATCAAACTGATATCATTTATTCCTAAATCATGACTGCCTGGTTTAAAAAAGTATATATGCGCATTAAAATTTAAAATACTCTCTTTGAGTGCTTTTTCATAGCCTTCAAAAAGCATCAGAGTACAAGTTAAAACACCTGTAGAAATCATTATCCCGATAAACAAAAAAAGCAGATCATATCGCCTCAAAAACTGCCGTATCAAAACACTTGCTTTTTTTTGTATCATTAATTGCCAAACCATATCATTCCTCTGATTTTAATTTTCTCTCATATTCTTTTTTGTCAACTAAATTATTAAAAAGTATGATAATTGCTTCATTTTCTTTAAGGTTTTAGGCATAAGACATGCCTTGTACAAAATGAAACGTTTTATCATACACGAATACCCTTCCCTTCATCTCATTAGCAATAAGTCTTTCTGTACTATTTCTCAAAAAGGGATTGAAATCAAGTAAAACACCATGCCTAGCATTGAGTCGATATGAATTTTTAACTGCTTTTATAAGTCTTTTCTTTACAAAAAGGTATATTGTCATATGATGCATGAGTGAGTTAATTTGTAACAAGAGCAATTCATAATTATCTGTATTTAAACAAAATCGCTTGATCAAGGCATTCACTATCATCAACAGAACAGAATATGCAGAAATACCTCTTTTTCTCAAAACAAAACTGACTTTTCTGTATTCTATACTATATCTGTAAAGATCTTTTTTAAATGACAAGCTAAGGTTTTTCCAGATTTCTTTACAAACGGAATTGACAAGCTTAAGTCTGATATTTTGAACTTGCAATGCAGGCTGTGCCTTTCTTTTTAAAATGCAAATATTTCCGTTCTGATACCACGAAAGCCTGACATCTCCATGTTTTTTAGGATAATCATGACTGTTTTTGGCAAAATAAACTTTCATAAAATGATAAATACCCTTTCTTTATGATGTTATCATGCATTTTCTTTATGCCTATTCTGATTCACTTAATATTTTTTTCATATTATTGTCAATAGATTTTCTTTTCAATCCTGTAGAATTCTAAGAAGTCTGTTCAAAATGAAAGCTTTTTAATTAACAGCGCTTATGCTAACTTGTTTTTAAAGTAAAAAGCACCTGTAGGGATTTGCGAAGGGAAGCGCCGTAAATCCGCAATCGTACTGCAAGCTTCCAGCTGAAAAGTAAGCAATAAAACAGAATCAAACGATAGATTCTTCCAATTATTCAGAACTTCCTTAATTTTTATCTTTACAATTGGGCAAAAATAATATATACTATGTATCAGGAGGACAAAATGAGATATTTTAAACTAGCGATTATCGGTCTGATGCTGATAATGATATCCTGTTCTAAGCCATCAAAAACAAAAGTAGCTATTATGACAAAACTTGACTCTGCATCTATCGTTGGGTCTAGTGAAGTAAATGC
>JAGOCT010000058.1 GCA_017998585.1 Candidatus Cloacimonadota bacterium
GAGGTAAAGAGAGCTGAAGAAAACGAAACCAAGAAAGCTCAGACAAAACAGGCTGTAAAATCTATTAAAAATGTGAATGAAAACGTAGAAAAAACAACTTTAGGTGATATTTCTGATCTTGCAGCGTTAAAAGATGAGATGAAAAAATCAGAAAAAGGAAAAAAATAATATTTTCTCGTGCATTTTATTTTTGAAATTTGTACCTTGCTATAGCTATGGATTATAAAGTCGACAAAAAAGAAAAATATGTTGTTGTTACAGTTATCGCAGAGAAACTGAATACAACAAATGCACCGGATCTAAAATCAGAATTTGTGATGATTACCAGTCAGGGGACTAAAAATATGATTCTTGATTTAAGTAATTGTCAGTATTGTGATTCATCGGGTTTGAGTGCTATTCTCGTTGCAAACAGGCTATGTGAGCAATCAGAGGGCAAATTTGTAGTAACAGGTTTACAACCTGAAGTTGAAAGTCTGATAAAGATTTCGCTTCTTGATACTATTCTTAATATCAAGGATAGTCTTGATGAAGCTGAAGGATATATGGAAACTGAATTGAATTAATGATTCCATTCAGCCTGACCATATTGGGAACAAGCTCAGCACTTCCGACTTCAAAAAGATATCCAACCGCTCAGGTATTAAACATACGTGAGCGGTTTTTTTTAATTGATTGCGGAGAGGGTACTCAGATTCAGCTTAGAAAGTATTCCGTCAAATTTTCTAAGATCAACCATATTCTTATTTCACACCTTCACGGTGATCATTATTTCGGACTGATAGGACTTCTTTCTACTTTTGCCCTTGTTGGCCGTTCTTCTGATCTTCACATATATTCCCACTCAGAATTGCCCGATATCCTAAAGGTTCAGCTTGAATATCTTAGTTCGGAAATAAGATTTAAGATTATTTGGCATCCTTTGAATTTCAAAAGAAAACAAACAGTTTTTGAAGACGATGCAGTGAAAGTAACTTCTATACCTTTGAAACACAGGGTCCCTTGTTGTGGGTTTATTTTTTCTGAAAAGGAACAGCCAAAAAATATTAAGAAGGATAAGATTCAAGAATTTAATATTCCTTTAAGAGATCTGCCTGCAATAAAATTTGGTGCTGATTATATTACTGAAGACGGTGCAATAATTTCCAACAGTGAACTTACTCAGCCTAATAAGAAAACCCGTAGTTATGCTTTTTGTACAGATACTATTTATTTGCCTAAGCTGGCAGAAACTTTAAAAGGTGTTGATTTGCTTTATCATGAAGCTACTTATGACAAATCGTTGCTGAAAAGGGCAGGGGAGACTTTCCATTCAACAGCCGGTCAGGCTGCTATGATCGCTAAAAACAGCAATGCAGGCCGCCTCATACTTGGTCATTTTTCTGCCCGATATAAAGATTGCACTATTCTGCTTGATGAGGCAAAAGAAATATTCCCGGAAACAATTATTGCTGAAGAAGGTTTGGTTATTGATGTTGAAAATTAATCCTGATCTTCACTAAAGAAATTCTTATTAAAATTTACAAGAAATAGTTTCTTTTTAGGTCTGGTAAAGGCTGTGTAAAACCATCTCAGATAGTCGACCGAAAGCATGTCCTGTGTCAGGTATCCATGATCAATAAAAACGGCATCCCACTGACCTCCCTGTGCTTTATGACATGTGACAGCATAAGCATATTTAACCTGCAGAGCATTGAAATATTCATTTTCCCTGATTTCTTTCCATCTGCTTTTCTTGTTTTTTATATGAAGGTAATCTTCCTGAACTGCATTGAAAAGCTTTTGATTCTGTTCAGTTCCAAAAGAAGCAGCATCCAGCATTAGAGTATCAAGAAATATCTTACATTCCATTTCAATATTTTCATAATCAATGAACTGAAGTATCACCGTAGCATATCGAAAGCCGTACATTTCTTCTGTTTTTACAACCTTAACAACCTTGGCAATATCGCCGTTAGCAATAAATTCAAGATTGTCTTCAGGAGATGAATAGAAATAGTTGTTTTTTACTATCATCAGAATATCTTCCGATTCAAGTTCGTTTTCTCTCCATAGTATTGATTTTCGGATTCCTTCATTAAACTTATTAGCTCGTTTATTTGAACGTGTAACAATAATCGTTTCTTCTGTACCATATTTATCGTAGCAGTCGCTTATTGATTCAATCAGTCTGTCACCTGAAATCCTGAAAATGTCATCCATTTTTTCAGTTTTAATGCGAAAGAATTCATTAACTTGCTTATTTTTAACATGATATCTGACTGCCGTTGCATTATATAATATTCCTGATTCTTCGGATTGGCGAACAACATCGCTTAGTATTTCAGAGTAAACAGTGAGATTGTAATCTTCAAGAACCTTATGATCGAGTGCCGGACTTAAAGAAAGATTTACAGGAGGTAGCTGTGCAGTATCACCAACAAGCATTAATCTGCAGTTTTTACCGTTGTAAACATATTCTATTAGGTCGTCAAGAAGCATTCCTGAACCAAAAATATTTGATTCAGGAGAAGAATTTGAAATCATTGACGCTTCATCAACAATAAAAAGGGTATTGGCGCTTTTGTTGAAGTCAAGAACAAATTTACCGAAACCATCAGTTGTTGATTGTTGTTTGTAAATCTTTTTATGAATAGTGAAAGCGGGTTTTCCGGTATATGCGGTAAGAACTTTAGCAGCTCTTCCGGTTGGGGCAAGTAGCTCAGTTTTAATTCTGAACTGTTTAAGGGATTTTACCAGCGTGCTGACTAGTAGTGTCTTACCGGTTCCGGCATATCCTTTTAACAGAAATACAGAACTTTGATTATCATCAAAGAGAAAGCGTGAAATAGCTTCAGAGGCTTTTAGCTGACTGGCAGTAGGTTCAACAGTTAAATTACTGATGATTATTTGTGCAAGTTTCTTTTCAAACATAATGACTAAATTAATCCTTTAGTCTTATCAAAATCTAAAAATTTTTATAAATTTGCAGGCATTCCAATAAAAATCATTTATAATTAAAATAAAATGAAACGAATTATTATCCAAGTTGTACTGATTGCAGCATCACTTTTTTTGGCATATAGAATTTGGGTTTCTATTCAAACGCCAATAAACTTTAAAAAAGAGCAGACAGCAAAATATGAAGCTGTAATTCAGAGTTTAAAAGATATTCGTACAGCCGAAATTGCTTTTAAAGAAGTAAACGGCAAGTTCTGTGGTGATTTCGATTCACTGGTCTACTTTGTAAAATATGGTCAGATACCTAAAATCCGTAAGATAGGTATGTTAACTGACAGTATGATCGAAGCAGGGCTTGATGAAAAAGCTGCAATGAAACAAGGTTTGATTATTCGTGATACAATAAAAGTGCCTGTTATAACTGAAATTTTTGCTGCAGGATACCCAATTGAGAAAATCAGCTCAATTCCGGGATCAGGCGGTGAAAAATTCTGGCTTGGACAGACTGTTATCAAGACAGGATCGGGAGTTTTGGTTCCTGTTTTTGAAGCCAGAGCTCATAACAATCAAATTCTAAAATCTTTGATGGAAGAATACAAACAGGAAATTATTAACCTGAACGAACAAAGCCGTAAGAATGGCCGTTATCCCGGATTAAAGGTTGGTTCAGTTGTTGAGCCTAACAACAATGCTGGTAACTGGGAATAATATAACGGGTTAACATGGTCTCGTGCCGTTATTTTGACGAATCATTTGACACAGAAAATTGTCATAATTATATATTATCCATTCAGTGTTCACTGAATGGATTTTATTTTATAGTATATGATACTCTTTCAATGAAGTATTTAGCATATTTTGAAGAATCTGTTAATTGTGCAACATCGTTTCAGCTTAAATATGAAATTGAGTCATTACTGGAAAAGGAAAAGGCCTTACAGAAACAATACCTTAAAGTAAATATTGAATTTAAAGACACAACTGAGTCATTATATCCCAATTCGATAGTTGATTTACCTGACCTGTCTGATGTTTATGAACTCATGACGGAAAAGAAAAGCGGGTATATCGTTTTAAGAAATGAAATAATAAAGGGCGAAGTTTCTCTTGCATTTAGTATTCCTGAAATTATTCATGATTTTTTTAAGATTGTATTTCCTGATTGTAATTATTATTCCGGAGGATCTTATTTCCTTGATTTTGTTTTTAAGGAAGCCGATAATAATAAAGTGATGGCTTTGGCAAGAAGTAAGAACTCATTAAAGGCTTCAGTAACAGACGGAAATAAAATATTATTCTTCAATAACTTTTATGTGAAAAATGATTCCGATTGTCTTTATTATACACTATATATTGCCAGGCAACTGGAATTGGAAAAAAATACAGAAATACTTCTAATGGGAGATATGGATGCACATGGAGATTTTGTTTCTTCTCTGAAAAATTATTTTGGTAAGGCACATTTTGCAAGAATTAACAAAAGGTATTCATTGAGCTCGTCATTTATGCAGAAACCTGATCATTATTATCTTCCTCTAACACAAATGTCATTATGCGAATAGTTGGGGGGAAATACAGAGGAAGGATTTTTAATCCCGGTAAAAGCTTCAAGGCAAGACCGACAACTGATTTTGCAAAAGAAAGCTTATTCAACATACTTACTAATCTTGTTGATTTTAATGAAATAAAGTGTCTTGATTTATTTGCCGGAACAGGAAGTATTTCTTATGAACTTATTTCTAGAGGATGTAATGACCTCACAATGATAGAGCTTAACTTTCAACATCTGACATTTATTAAGTCAGTGTTAAAAAATCTGAATGAAAAGGCAAAGGTATACAGAGCTGATGTATTCAAATTTCTTGAAGGTGAAAAGACAAAATACGACCTGATTTTTGCAGATCCTCCATATGACCATCCACGTTTTAAGGAAGTTCCGGAATTGATTTTAAAACGGGGACTGATATCAGAAGGAGGGTTTATGGTAATAGAACATTCAATGGCCTATGATTTCAGTAATCTGCCGGGATTTTCAGAAATGAGAAAATATGGAAGTGTTCATTTTAGCTTTTTTAAAGGATAATAGTTTTTTCAGCAGTTTAAAATTAATGGTGAAAAAGTAGTTCAGTTTTTTATCAGATACTATTTGCAGATAAGAAAAGAACATATATATTTGCAACGCCTTTGAAAAATGCAAAACAAAGGCTGGTTCATTGAAAGTGTTATTAATTTAATGTAAGAGATTAAATTCAGAGAATTTTGGTGCGGTAGTTCAGTTGGTTAGAATAACGGCCTGTCACGCCGTGGGTCGCGGGTTCGAGTCCCGTCCGCACCGCAATTACCTTAAAAGAAATGACACTTAAATGGTGCGGTAGTTCAGTTGGTTAGAATAACGGCCTGTCACGCCGTGGGTCGCGGGTTCGAGTCCCGTCCGCACCGCCAAAAAAAAGAGGCTGCTTAGAAAGCAACCTCTTTTTTTTTATCTGTTACGCCCCATGCGTTGTCCTCTTTTTTTCTTTACCTGTTTGAATTTAGTCTTGACGAATTTATCGGAAAAATCTCTTTTATCTTTAGAAGATTTACGTTTCTTCTCATGAAATGCCCCCTTGAAAGTAGGGTCGTCAACTCTTTTCTGATGGTCGATCTCTCTGAGTTGCTCTTGCCTTTCTTCTTTTTCGGTTTCAGTTATTTCAACTTCTTCCGGAATATCTATTACAGGAATCGACATTCTGATTATCTTTTCAATATTGACAAAATGCCATTCTTCGGAAGGATCTAAAAGTGTTATTGCCACTCCCTGATTACCTGCCCTTGCCGTTCTTCCTATTCTGTGAATGTAATCATCGTAATTCACGGGGACATCAAAATTAATTACATGAGTTACCTTGCTTGCATCAATTCCTCTTGCAGATAAATCAGTTGAAATAAGAATTCTGATCTCGTCGTTTTTAAAGGCATTTATAGCGTTAATTCTTGTACTTTGAGCTTTATTGGAATGAAGGATCTTCTTTTCACCTTCCGACTTCCTTTTGATCACTTTAAACACTTCTTCGGCGGCGATCTTAGTTTTGCAGAATATGATTACTTTTTTAAATTCTTCTTCGTCAATCAAAAGGTTTGAAATCAGATTCAACTTTGTCTTGAAGTTGGGTGTGTGATAAATAATTTGCTTTACCAGCTCTACCGGAGTAGCAGAAGGTGCTACTTCAATTCTTTCAGGGAAAGTCAGGAACTCATGAGTCATATGTTCTATCTTTTCTGAAAAGGTAGCAGAAAACAAAAGATTCTGACGACGGGGAGGTATTACTTCAAAAATTTTCCTGAGCTGAGGCATAAATCCCATATCCAGCATTCTGTCTGCCTCATCAATGACTAATGTTTTAACCTTTTTAAAACTCAGTACGTTGTGGTTGTACAAATCCATGAGGCGTCCCGGTGTTGCGATGAGCACATCAATTCCCTTAGCAATCATCTCAGCATGTTTGGTCCAGCCAATGCCTCCATAAATTGCAACATGCCTGATATTAGTAAACTGAGCCAGCTCTTCAAGGTCTTCTCCTACCTGGATAGAAAGTTCACGTGTTGGAACCAGTACAATAACTCTGGGGTCTTCTCCTTCTGCCTTCACCAGATTTGTTAATACAGGAAGCAGATATGCTGCTGTCTTGCCGGTGCCCGTTTGTGCTATACCTAAAACATCCTTTCCCGCTTTAATAATCGGAATAGCTTGTTCTTGTATTGGTGTTGGATTTATAAACCCAATTTCGGTTAAAGCCTTTTGTACTGATTTAGTTAATTTTAGATCCTCAAAATTTGCCATCATGAATATTTTCGGCAAAAGTAATGAAAAAGAATTTGTTTCTTTGTATCAGAATAATATGTGTCATGTCGAAGGGGAAAGTTTTACTTTGTATGAGTGGCGGTATCGACAGTTCGGTAGCTGCTATGCTTTTAAGGGATCAGGGGTATGAGATTTATGGACTTACTTACCGGCCTTATGATTCTATTTCAATAGGTTGTATGGAAAATAAAATCGGATGTTGCAGTGTCGATGCTATTTTCGAAGCTAAAAATCTTGCCGATAAACTTGGATTTCCACATTCTGTTCTTGATTTAAGAAAAGAATTTGACAACATCGTTATTTCTGATTTTATTAATGAATATTTGGCCGGAAGAACTCCAAACCCATGTGTGGTTTGCAATCGTACAGTTAAATGGGGTGAGGTTCTGAAGAAAGCAGATGAAATGGATTGTGAGTTTATTTCAACAGGGCATTATGCCCGAATCAATAAAAAAAATGGCAGATCCTTTTTGGTTAAAGGTAAGGATGAATCAAAAGACCAGACTTACTTCCTCTGGCAATTGTCACAGGATGACCTGAAAAGGACAATCTTTCCTTTAGGTGATCTTACAAAAAATGAAGTTAGAAATATAGCCCGGCAAAAGGGCTTTGAAAAAATTTCTAATAAAAGGGAAAGCCAGGAGATTTGTTTTATTACTGATAACGATTACAGAAGGTTTATTAGAGAAAGAATGCCTGAGATTGATCAGAAAGTGGGAGAAGGTAATTTTACTGATATTTCAGGAAAAATTCTTGGAAAACATAAAGGATACCCTTTTTATACTATCGGTCAAAGGAAAGGTCTTGTAATTGCTTTAGGAAAACCTGCCTATGTTGTTGATATAAAACCTGAGGAAAATATTGTTGTACTTGGTGAAAGGGAAGACCTGAATAAGAAAGAACTTTGGGTTGATAATGTTAATCTCATGAAATATGAAAACATTTCAGGGGAGATGGAAGTTATTACGAAGATTAGATATAACAATGCAGGCAATCTGAGCAGAATTTCACAGCATGGCGACAGAATAAAAGTTGAATTTTATAATGAAGCATGGGCTGTTGCTCCCGGACAGTCAGCCGTTTTTTATGAAGGTGATGAGCTTATCGGTGGAGGAATAATTTGTAGGGGATAACCCCTTTGCCGGGTGTTTTTGAGAATTATTTTCATACAGAGAATGAGATACTTGTTGTTAATATTGTTTTTTTTTACCTTCCTTGATTTGTCTTCCTTCGGATCAAAGACAGATATTTATTGGATTCAGCTGAACACCAAAGCCGGTACTCCTTATAGTATTGAAAACCCTGAGCAATTTCTTTCTGAAAGATCTCTGGAAAGAAGATCAAGACAAGGGATATTAATCGATTCAAGTGATTTGCCTGTAAATCCTGTTTTTATTGATTCATTAAAGTTACTTGGATTTCAGATTAAACATACCAGCAGATGGATGAATGGTGTTATTGCTTATTATGATTCAACAAAGAATATTGACTCATTAGCTATTCCTTCTTTTGTTTCCCGTGTTGAACTTAGAAAAGGGTTCAAATTGAAAAGCATATCGGATAAATTTAAAAAGACTGATTCTTTGGATAAGAATATCTATGCTCATTCAGCCGAACAGGTAGAGATGCTCAATGGTCATAAGATTCACAAATTTTCAAAAGGGAAGGGGATATATATAGCCGTACTGGACGCCGGTTTTAAAAATGCTGACAGTATTGCTCCGTTCGACAATATCAGATCAGAAGGAAGAATTATTGGTTCCAAAGATTTTGTTAA
>JAGOCT010000059.1 GCA_017998585.1 Candidatus Cloacimonadota bacterium
GTGTGATACTGGCATTTCCGGCAGCAATTGTAAAGATGTTCAATTCAGAAAGCACAGAACTCATTAAAATAGCCGGAAAAGGGCTGATGATCTATTTCTCTGCAATGCCATTTGTCGCGATCAATGTGGTTAGTGTCGTCTATCTGCAATCGATTGAGAAATCATTGCCGGCATTGATGATAACGCTTTGTCGTACGATCGGTTTTATTCTGATTGGGTTAATGGTTTTACCGCGTTACTTTGGTATAACGGGCGTGTGGATGATTGTACCTCTGGCAGAGCTAACCAGTACCCTCATTGCTGTTTCCTACATGAAATTCAAAAAAGCCTTGAGATAAAGTATCGATAACTCAATAAGGCAGATTTCGGATTTTAATGTCAAACCGGCATCCCTGATTTGGTTCAGAATGGACATTGATATCAGCCTTTAGCTTAAAAAGGATTTGTTTAACAATGCTTAAACCGATACCGTTCCCACTCTTTTTTGTCGTGAAAAAGGGGATAAAGATATTCTCTAAATTCTGAGAATCTATGCCCATTCCATTATCAGTCAGTTGGATAAGGGTATCATCCTGATAATGAACAGCCTTTAGCATAATCTGTTTATCTGCGCTTTCTTTTACAGCATCCATGGCATTATTAAGCAAGTTTATCAACGCCTGTTGAAGCAGTGATTCATCTGTTAAGATGCTAATTGTTGTATCAGGCTCGATTGAAATCTGAAGATCAATCTGATGCTTTTGCAAATCAGACTGAATCATTTGATGTAGTGAGTCAAAAAGAGTTTTTACTTTAACAGAGGTGAGATGTGCTTCTGGTATTTTAACCAGATTTCTGAATGAATCAACAAATGAGATAAGCCCTGAACTCCGCTTATGAATGGTGAGAATAGCATTTTGTATGTCTTCAGAAAATTCTGAGGGCTGATCAGATGATTTTATCAAGGCAGACGCTGTGGCAGATAAAGAAGTGATAGGCGTGATGGAGTTCATGATTTCATGAGTTAATACCCGAATTAGTTTTTGCCAGGAGTTAATCTCCTGCTCATCCATTTCTGATTTAATATCTTTAATACTGATGAGCTTAATCACTTTATTTTTGAATTGAATATGATTTGATTGGATACTAAGTGTTTTGCTGTTCCAATCTTCTGATTTAAAGACTTTTGATCCGGACTCAGACAGATTCATAATATAATCATAAAGTGGGTTTTGGCTTTTATTTTGCTGGGTCAGATCAGCAACATGACTGATTTTCAACAGCTTTTTCGCATAATAATTGATGAATTCAATTTTATTTTGTTCATCAAAAGCGATGATTCCAATTTCCAGATGCTCCATAAACTGGTTTAAGCAATAAATTTGTTCTTCTTTTTCTGTTTTTGATTGATAAATCATTTCTTTAATTTTAACGGCATTGTTACTAATATCATTGAAATCATTACCCAATTTATGCAAATCTAGAATTATACTTGTATCAGAATGTAAGAGAGCATTCAAAAATGAACTGACAGTGTGAACAACAGAATTGATATAGAATAAAAGATGACAGATAGTGGCGATTAGGGTTAATGCGAGCAATACTGACAGAAATAACCAATGTTTGAAGGTTATCATTAAAAGTGCAATATTAGTAGCTATTATTAGAATATGCAATAAAACCTGAAAACGGAAATTTTTAAAGTCCATACTTTTCCATTCTTCTGTAAAGTGCTGATCGGGTAAGACCTAATTCTTTAGCACACAAGGAGACATTAAAATGATTCTTGTTAAGGCATTCAATGATTCTGTTTTTTTCAATTTCTTCAAGAGAAAGCGTTAATGAAAGATCAGTTGCTTGAGGTGTTTGTTGTTGTGTTTGAGAAGATTGCTTCAGAAACGAAAAATCAGAAGCTCTTATCTGATCATTATCTGCCAGGATAACAGCACGCTCAACAGAATGAATCAGCTCTCTGATATTACCAGGCCACTTGTAATTTTGTAGAAATTCAAGGGTATCTGGCATTAGACTGAGAGACAGTTTATTATACTTCTTTTTATAACGCATCAGATAGAATTGAGATAATAGAGGAATATCAGACTTTCTTTCTCTGAGTGGTGGCAGATGAATCTCTATCGTATTGATACGGTATAAGAGATCCTGTCTGAAACGATCTTCTTTTTGTAGTTCAACAAGAGGCAGATTTGTAGCACAAATTATGCGGATGTTAATTGGAATCGGGTGATTTGCTCCCACTCTGACAATCTGCTGTTTCTCAATGGCAGTCAGTAATTTACTTTGCTGGGTAAGATTCAGATTACCAATTTCATCCAGAAACAATGTACCGCCTGAGGCAGCCTGAAAACGACCCATCCTATCACTTTTGGCATCGGTAAATGAGCCTTTGCAATGACCAAACAATTCACTTTCAAACAGGCTTTCCGGGATTGAGCCCAGATCAACCGATAAAAAGGTTTCCTGTTTACGGGCAGAACATTGATAGATCGCTCTGGCGATCAGTTCTTTGCCAGTACCATTTTCTCCGGTGATCAGGACATTGGCATCTGTCGGACCTACTTTCTGAATGAGTCTGATAATCTCTTTCATGGAATCAGACTGACCAATAATTTCTGAGAAGGGATGAAAAATTTCTGCCTGCAAGACTTCCTGCTTTTCTTTTAAAAACAGGGTTTCTTTGCGTGACTGACTGATCTGGGCGGCAGAAAAAACCGTTGCCAGCAGTTTTTCATTTTGCCAGGGTTTTAAGATGAAATCAACGGCACCTGCTTTCAATGCTTTAATGGCTTTATCCATATCGCCATAAGCGGTTAGAAAAATAACAACTGCTTCCGGTTTGATCTTCCGGATTCTTGAAAGCAGATCAAAACCCTCTTGTCCACTGATAGTATCTTTTGAGAAATTCATATCCAGCAGAATGACATCAAAGTCATCTCTCTCAATCATGTTAAGAGCCTTTTCCGGATCAGATTCTGTGATAATACTTTGAATCTGATTTTTTAACATGAGTTTTAAAGACAATAGTATATCAGCATCATCATCAATTGCTAAAACCTTAATATTCTCTTTCATCAGACCTCCAATGTCATATTAACATAAACACAATCCTATGTCAAGAAAATGTCCGAAATCGGACACTTTTTTATCAAAAGCGGACAGTCTGTTTGGTTTTGACACGGATTATGCTGATTAAAACCAAGCCATTCAATAAACTATTTTAGTGTGAAAGGGAACTGTAGGGATTTGCGAAGCGAAGCGCCGTAAATCCCTACTATTCATTGAGATACATACATTTTATTTATAGTTAAATGTATTGCAAAAACACCTGATTAGTTACCTGTGTTTATCCGCATAATCCGTGTCTAAGAAAAAGTATTGGCATTGCGATTGCATAATAATATAAAAAAAGAAAGAGGAGTTAATATGTGTTTCGATTTTTGGGGATTACAAATACCTGTTATTTTTAAGTATTTGATTTATTTATTACTGTTTTTAATTCTGGTTTCCCTTCTTGAGCTTCCTGATTGGATTAGTCGAAAGCTGAACGGAACATCTCCTAAAGATTTGAACAAAAAGGTGAAAGAGATGGAAACAAGAATAAACGAGCTTGAAGAAAAAGTGAAGCAGTTAGAAGAAAAATAAAGAGAAAGGCAGGGTCACCATTGTCAATGGATCGTGTGGTTGTCGTAAAATACTGGTCAGGAAAAAGACTCATCTCTTTTATCATTGGAGGCATTATTTTGTTTCTTCTGGTAAATGTTTATTGGTATCGGTCACATAATCATCAAATGACAGTTGATTTCGATAAACTTATTATAAAGACTGTGTTAGAAGGAGACTTTCTTGATTATACCATTGTTTCGGGTGTGGTCAGTCCGGAGAAAACCATATACCTGGATGCGATGGAAGGGGGCAGGGTTGAAGAGATTTATGCAGAAGATGGGCAAAACTTAACTAAAGGCGATTTAATCCTCCGAATGAGCAACTCCAATCTTCAAATGAATTTAATGAATCGCGAGTCTGAGCTGGCTGATCAGATGAACAATCTGAGAAATACCAGGCTTTTGATGGAACAGAATCGCCTGTCTTTAAAAGGACAACTCCTGGATAATGATTATCAACTGGTAAAAGCAAAACGAGATTATGAACAGATTAGCGAATTGTACCAGAAAAAACTGGTTTCACGAAATGAGTATCAGATTGCTAAAGAAAACTATGAGCTATATGCCAGTAAGCATCAATTGATCAGAGAAACCATTCGTCAGGATTCTCTTTTCAGAAGTGTTCAGATTGAACAATTGAATGATTCTGTGAAACGTATGAACTCCAATTTAAAACTGATCAGAGAGAAAATGGACGGTTTAATCGTGAAAGCACCTGTCAGTGGTCAGTTAAGTGGAATGAATGTGGAGATAGGTGAAGTAAAGAATAATGGTGAAAGACTCGGCTCAGTTAATGTAACAGACTCTTATAAGATTCACGGAGAAATCAGTGAGTATTACTTAAATCGCATCAAGCCAGGTTTATCTGCTCTTGCTGAAGCCAATAATCAAAAAATACCAGTTGTTTTATCTAAAATCCAACCAGAAGTAAAAAACGGTAATTTCCAGGTAGATTTTACTTTTCCGGATAGCCAAAACGGTCAGTACCATTTAGGTCAGTCCATGTTAGTACAACTTGAGTTAGGTCAGCCTCAGAAAGCCATCTTGTTGCCAAAAGGAACTTATTTTCAATCGACTGGCGGGCAATGGGTTTTTGTTGTGGATAAGGATCAAAAAAAAGCGCGTAAGCGTATGATAAAAACAGGCAGACAAAACCCGGATTACTATGAAGTTACAGAAGGACTTTTGCCAGGTGAAAAAGTCATTATTTCTAATTATGAAAACTTTAAACAGGCAGATGTCCTGGAATTAAAGAAGAAATAGAGTGATGTAGCGTAAGCTTCCAGCTTGCGAAAAGAGAATAACAAGCAGGTTGCTTGTTCTACAACAGCTTGTGAAAAGAGAATAACAAGCAGGTTGCTTGTTCTACAACAGCTTGCGAACTGACAATAGAGTCATGTCGCTTACCGTACAAACAGAAAGGAGAAACACATGTTACGTACTAAAGACTTATGTAAGATTTTTCAAACAGACACCATAGAAACAACCGCTTTGAAGCGGGTCAATATCGAAATCCTTCAAGGTGAATTCGTTGCAATCGTTGGTCCTTCCGGATGTGGCAAAACCAGCTTGTTAAATATGATTGGTTTATTGGATCAGCCTACTGACGGGGATATTTATTTTATGGGTCAGGAAGTCAGCCGGTTAAGTGAGTTTAAACGCACAATCATTCGTAAAGAGAATATTGGTTTTATCTTCCAGAGTTTTAATCTGATCGATGAGCTGACTGTATTTGAAAATGTAGAATTACCTTATTTTTATACCAAAATGGCTCCGGCAGAGCGAAAGAAAAAGGTTGATGATGTCTTGGAAAAATTACAGTTATCCCATAGAAGAAATCATTTTCCTCAGCAGTTATCCGGTGGACAGCAACAAAGAGTGGCCGTTGCCAGAGCGGTTGTCAGTAATCCAAAACTGATATTGGCTGACGAACCCACTGGTAATCTGGACTCTAAAAACGGAGAAGAAGTGATGGAATTACTTAAACAATTGAATCAGCAGGGGACTACTATTGTGATGGTAACTCACTCACAGGTACATGCCATGTATGCACAGAGGGAGATTCATCTGTTAGATGGTCAGGTGATTAAGGGCAGTATCAGTGATCAATTGTAAAGCATAAGGGGAGGAACGATGTTAAGCAGTTATTTTAAAGTGGCTATACGGAATATCATGAAAACCAAATTGTACTCATTTTTAAATATTCTTGGATTATCCATCGGTTTGGCAGGATTGATTCTGATTATTTTATATACATATTATCAAATGACTTATGATACTTATCATCAGAATGCTGACCGGATATATCGAATTGCGTCAAAGTTTTCAGTTGATGGGAAAGAAGATCTTTTTGCAGCTTCTTCATTTGCAATTGCACCCTTGTTTAAGGAGGATTATCCTGAAGTAGAAGATTTTGTACGTTTTTCAAACATGGGAGACCTGGTTCTTAAATATAACAATGCTTTGTATAAGGTCAGTGGAAATTATTTCTGTGAACAAAGTGTTTTTAAAATGTTTACCCATGAGATCATTGCCGGATCAGAAAAGGATGCGCTTACCGGTCTGAATAAAGTGGTGATTTCAGAATCTACAGCAGAAAAGATATTTGCTGATGAAGATCCAATTGGCAAAAATCTTACAAATCCACAGGGTCAGGTCTATACAGTAACAGCTGTTTTCAAAGATTTACCTGGGAATGTACATTTAAGATATAATGCGCTTTATTCAGCTGAAAACCTGAATCAAAGATTAATTGCATTACAGGGACCTGGAGCTCGTGATTATCATAATCCTCAGTTTTTATGGCAGATCAATGATATGAGCTATATTTTACTTAAATCTAATACCAATCATGACGCATTTATTAAAAAAGCAATTGGTTTTGGTGATAAATATATGAATGAGCAAGGTAAGCAGTTTAATACTTTTTTTGAACCACTCATTCAGCCATTAAGAGACACACACTATGGTAAATTACAGTGGGATTCTCCGGCAGGAAAAAAAGAATATATCGCCTTGTTTATAATGGTTGGATTTTTTCTTTTACTGATTGCCTGTATCAATTACATGAATCTCTCAACAGCCCGATCTGCCAAAAGAGCCAAAGAAGTCGGTTTACGGAAGGTGGTTGGTGCTCAGAGGAATCAGCTGATTACCCAGTTTTTAACCGAATCGGTGTTAATCGCCCTGATAGCCCTGTTTTTTGCATTAATCATTGCAGAGCTGGTTTTGCCTTTGTTTAATCAAATGGCAGGGACTCAATTATCTTTAAAATCCCATATACCCTGGTGGCTTTATCCTTCATTTTTAATTCTTACCGTTCTTGTAGGGATGATATCCGGTAGTTATCCTGCATTCTTTTTATCTGCGTATCAACCGGCGATTGTGATAAAAGGGGAACTGACTAAAGGGGTGAAAGGTAAGTTGATTCGTGAGATATTGGTTGTTTTTCAGTTTTCACTTTCGATCATCATGATTATATCGACTCTGGTGGTGTTAAAACAGCTCAATTATCTAAGATCTCAGCCTTTAGGTTATCAGAAAGAGAATGTGATCAACATAGAAGCTGCCCGAGATAGTGTGTATGCTCAAAATTATGTGGCTTTTCGTAATGAGATACTTAAAGAAAGTACCGTTAAAGGCGTTGCAACCAGTAACAGTGCTCCTGTAGGTGAACAGGGTAAATTGATCTTTGCTTATGAAAAAAATGGAAAAACCGTTACGGTAGGTTTTAATTATATGGTTGTTGATCCGTCATTCTTAAAATTGATGGGTATTCCACTGGCTCAGGGCAGAAATTTTGAATCTGTTGATGGTGTTCACTATTCTGGTAAAATGATAGAAACTATTCCAACTGAATTTGTCATTAATGAGGCTGCAGCCAAATCTGCCGGCTGGTCAAACCCAATCAATCAAAAGTTTTCCAATGCCGGTGATCCAAATCTCGGAAAAGTCATTGGAGTGGTTAAAGATTTTAACTATAATTCATTGCATAATACCGTTGAACCTTTAGCCTTGTTACCTTCAAACCGGGTGGAACGCAGTATCAGTATCCGAATTTCTGCAGAAAATACACCACAAACGCTGGCAAAACTGGAAGTGATCTGGGGTAAATATTTCCCCAATACACCATTTGATTATCAGTTCATAGAAGAAAAAATAGATCAGCTTTATGCTTCTGAATTAAAATTATCCAAGATATTTACCTACTTCTCCATTATGTGTATTTTGATCGCTTGTCTGGGTTTGCTTGGTTTGGCTACTTTTGCATCCCAACAGCGTACAAAAGAAATCGGTATTCGTAAAGTTATGGGATCTAATATCAGAAGTATTATCATTTTGTTAACAAAAGATTTCTCTAAACTGGTCATTATCTCCAATGTTATTGCTTTACCTTTGGCATTTTTCTTAATGAATTACTGGTTAAAGAAATTCCCGTATCATATTGGCATTCCGGTTAGTTCATTTATCATTGCCATGACCTCCGGATTTGTGATTGCCTGGCTGACAGTCGGAGTCGTCGCCTATAAAGCCGCCTCAGCCAATCCGGTTGAAGCTCTGCATTATGAATAAAAAAGCTTGACTGGATTTTATTGCCGATAAAAATATGATTTTGGTTTACATCAGGATGACTGTTTCAATAACAATCATCCTGATTCTTAAATTGATTAAAACAGTTTAGTTTGAAGGGTAAGGGAACATGAT
>JAGOCT010000060.1 GCA_017998585.1 Candidatus Cloacimonadota bacterium
ATTTAAGAAGAATCCTGCTCAGTATTTTGATACACTGATTCAGTGGATTAGAGAAGATAATGAACAGCTTTCCCAGTGCATTATCAAGATGTTGATGAAACTGTTAAAAAATGAATCTGAATTGCTTAGAAAATTTTTTGCAAAAATGGAAAACCGCTGGATGAATGCCAGCCCAAACTTTATAAAAATTAACGCTTTTCTGATTAAATCCATTGCAAAAACTGATGAAACAATGTATTTCTCAATATATGAAAGTTATAAAAATACAAGAGATCCAAATTTCGTTGAAATTTTAACAGGCGGATTGACATTATATTCAGACAACATAAAAGAATATTATGAAAACTGGGCTAAAAGTGGAAATGCAAGAGTAAAAAAAGCTGCTTTAACCGGTCTGAAATTTTTAAAAAAGAAAGGAAGTGAATAAGAGGCATGGCAGAATATATAACACCTGAAGGAATGCAAAGACTGCAAAAAAGAATCCAGCATCTGATTGAAGAACGCCCTGATATTATCAATCAGGTAGTAGCAGCAAGAGAACTTGGTGATCTGAGCGAAAATGCAGAATACCATGCAGCACGTGAAAGACAAAGAAATGTAGAAACCGAATTAAATCGCCTGCAAGAAAAAGTCTCAAGACTTAAATTAATCGACCCAACTACTTTACCTAAAGATGCAGTTCGATTCGGTGCTTATATAGATTTAATAGAAATACCCGATAATACACTCTATCATTATCATTTGGTTGGGGTGGATGAAGTATATGATCGGGATGATAATATTATTCAGGTATCTGTAGCTTCGCCTCTGGGTAAAGCTCTTATTGGAAAAAAAGTGGATGAAGAAGCGATTGTGAAAGCCCCAAAGGGTGATCGTAAATTTATAATAAAAAAAATATACTAAAAGAGTTAACTTAAAATAGAAGGAGTCAGTATGAAAAAATCAGATGAACTCAGGAAAAAAATTGGTTATGAAAGAAAAAATTTTTGGACTGATACGACCAAAAACGAACAAAAAACTGCGCTTAAGTTTGCTGAAAACTATAAGAAATTCTTGAGTACAGCTAAAACAGAAAGAGAAGTTATTGATTATACCATTGAAGAACTGAAAAGTAAAAACTTCATCAATATTGATGTTCCTCAAAAAAATCATAACAACAAGCGAGTTTACAAAATATTCAAAAACAAGGCGATGGCAATTGCTATCATTGGGAAAAAACCTCTTTCTGAAGGTATCAATATCGTAGCATCTCATATTGACGCTCCAAGAGTTGATCTGAAGCAAAACCCACTTGATGAAGATAAGTTAACCAAACTGGCCATGTTGAAAACTCATTATTATGGGGGTATCAAAAAATATCAGTGGATGTCAACTCCACTTGCTTTACATGGTGTCGTTATTAAAAACAATGGCGAAAAAGTGAATGTATGTATCGGTGAAAATGAAAACGATCCAGTACTGGTAATGCCAGATCTGTTAATCCATTTATCCAGAAAAGAACAAATGGGTAAAACACTTACTGATGCTATTACCGCTTCCCATATGAATGTCTTATTTGGTTCAATCCCTTTCTATGAAGATAAAGAAGAAGTTAGGGATGCAGTTAAACTGAATGCACTTCATCTGATTTATGAAAAGTATGATATCAAAGAAGAAGAATTTTTAAGTGCTGAATTATATCTGGTTCCAGCTGGTAAAGCACGTGATCTGGGTATAGACAAGAGTATGGTAATTGGATATGGTCAGGATGATCGTATTTGCGCTTATACATCTCTTCAGGCACTGTTAGATGTAATGGAAATGGAAAATGATAAAACCTCTGTGATTTATTTCTTTGATAAAGAAGAAATCGGCTCAGATGGTGCAACCGGTGCAAATTCAATTTTCTTCCTTGATTTCATTGGGGATATACTGAAATATAACAATGAAGATACCGGTAGCTTTAATATTCGTAAAACCTTGATTAAATCTGCTGTTTTATCAGCTGATGTCAATGCTGCCATTAATCCTAATTTCCCAAGTGTGCATGAAGCAAACAATGCAGTTCATATGGGGCATGGTGTTGGGATTGCCAAATTTACCGGTAGTGGCGGAAAAGGCGGATCTAATGATGCAAGCAGTGAATTCGTTGCCAAGGTTATGAAGATCTTCAATGACGAAAAAGTCAACTGGCAGATTGGTGAACTGGGTAAAGTGGATGAAGGTGGCGGTGGAACTATTGCCAAGTTCCTTGCATATTATGGTTGTGATGTAGTTGATTGCGGACCTGGACTTTTAAGCATGCATTCATTGTATGAAATTTGCTCAAAAGCAGATTTGTATTCAACTTATAAAGCATATAAAGCATTTCTATTGAAAGCATAAATTGATTTCAGGGAGCAGATTCTGCTCCCTGTTTCATTTATTTTGGAGATCATAACATGAAATTAACAAGTCGGTTTTTATTCTCTTTGCGTGTTTTGTCTAAAAAATACATGTTTCTCTGTGTTTTTATTTTAGCTAATGTGTTGTTGCTAAATGCCAGTCAGACAAGTATTTCTCAGACAACTACAAAATTATGGGATTCTTTGAAAAATCCCCTGGATTCTCTGAATACCAGATATATCTATTTCGATGTGATTAAATCAACCGGCTCAGATTTAGTGAATTTTCGTTTGACTGATTTTGCTTTAAATGAGGGATTTGTGGTCTCTGATATAAAAAATGACAGCGTAACTGTCATTAGTATCTTAACTGATAACAAAACGTTAGTTAAAAGACAAAATTATATACTTTTTACAAAAGAAGATACTTTTATTTATCCTCAATATCTGATAAAGATTTCTCAGGGCAATAGGATAGTTCTTAGCAGAACACTGAGTATGAATGAAAATCTATCAAAAAAAACTAAAACGATATCCAGATGGTATGAACCTCTAATGCTGTCCGCAGTTATTGGAAGTCTGGTATATCTGATATATTATGGAAATCATTAAAAAGAGGTACTGAATGAAAATGAAGGCATTGCTGATTGCTTTGATAGCACTTTTTGTCTTAATCGGATGTTCCGCAAATAAGGGACTAAATACGACACCAGCATCTGAAAAATGGGATAAAGCAGAGACTTTTTACCAGAAAAAAAAATATGAAAAAGCCATTCCTTTGTACGAACAGCTCGTTCTGGAAAGAAACTCTGTTTATACTGCAGATGCTCAGTTTAAACTGGCTGAATCATATTTTTACAGCAAGAAATATGTCGAGGCTGTAACTGAATATCAGCTTTTACTCAGTCTTTTTCCTGATTATAAAGACATCAGCTCAGCTCAGTTTATGATTGGAGTTGCATATTACAAGCAAGGATTAAATCCTCATTATACTCAGGATGAAACGAACAAATCTATAGATGCTTTTCAGGTTTTTATTGATAAATATCCATGGGATAAGAGACGTTCTGATGCCTATGATTATATCCAGAAATGTCAGAGAAAGTTACTTGAAAAAAAATACTTAGCGGGTTATATCTATTATAAAATTGACGATTACAGCTCGGCACTTCTATATCTGGATGAAATTATTGCTTTAAATAATAAGGACGAACTTGAATTAAAATCACTCTATTATAGTGGCTTAATTCATTATGAAAGACATGAATCAGACAAATTATATGAAATACAAGAAAGACTCAGACAAGATTTTCCTGAGAGTAAAGAACTTCAAAAGATTATTAGGAAAACAGTAAAACTTTCAAAAAAAATGTCAAAAAAAGGCGAATAAATCTGATGATTAAAACAGGTCTGTTTGGAGGTACTTTTGACCCATTTCATTTGGGTCATCAGGCAGTCATAACAAATGTAATAGATCAATTACAACTGGATGAGTTATTTATTCTGCCTGCAGCAAATCCCCCACAAAAAGAATCTGTCTTATTTAGTTTTAATCAGCGACTCTATATGGTAAAAATGGCTTTATCAGGAATGGATAAAGTGATTGTAAGTGATTTGGATTCAGTTGATGGAAAACGATCATATACGATCGATTTAATTTCTTCTTTTAAAAATAAATACCCGAATCGCGAGATATACTTTATTATTGGAGAAGATAATGTTTCTCAGTTAAAAACCTGGAAAAATTATCGGATGTTGTTAGATCAGGTAAAGATAGCTGTTCTTACCAGAAATATTTCTGATAGGGATCAATGGTCTAAACTTGATTATACTGATCGATTGCATTTTATTAAAATGCCCCCTATTGATATCTCATCATCAGAGATTAGAGAAAAAATACAAAAAAATGAAGACTTCTCATTTTTGGTTTCAGAGCCAGTTTATGCTTATATAAAGGCTTTGAAGTATGTTTAAGAAGCTTGTTACTTTTTTACTTGACCAAAAATGAAAGATAAATTATTGATTATTCCAATCAAAACCTGGAGGAGAAATGGATTACTTTTTAACAGATGACCAGATTGAATTAAGAGACTTGGCAAAAAGAATTGCTCAGGAAAAAATTGCACCTTTAACAGAAAAATACGATGAAGAACAGATATTCCCATGGGATATCGTTGAAATAATGGCTCAATCAGACCTTTTTTCTGTTTTAGTGCCTGAAGAATATGAAGGATTAAGCGGAAAAGTATTAGATTTAGCGATTGTTACTGAAGAACTATGCAAAGTGGATGCTGGTATTTCTCTGGCATTTGGCGCTACCGGACTGGGTATGTACCCAATATTGTTATCTGGTAGTGAAGAACAAAAACAAAAATACTTACCTCAGATTGCATCAGGAAAAAGACTGGCTGCTTTTGCTCTGACTGAAGCGAATGCCGGCTCTGATGCAGGTGCTATTCAGACAACTGCTACCCGCGATGGAGACTTTTATGTATTGAATGGAACTAAACAGTGGATTACCAACGGAGGCGAAGCTGAAATTTACACTGTTTTTGCAATGACTGATAAAACAAAGGGTGCCAGAGGCTGTTCTTGCTTTATCGTTGAGAAAGATACCCCTGGATTTACCTTTGGTAAAAAAGAAAACAAAATGGGTATTCGTGCATCTGCTACACGTGAACTGATATTTGAAGACTGCCGTATCCCAAAAGAAAACCTGATATCAAAAGAAGGTATGGGTTTTATGGTCGCTATGAAAACTTTTGATAAATCACGCCCAATGGTTGCAGCTCAGGCAATCGGTATTGCTCAGGGTGCGCTTGAAATTGCTGTGAAATACTCAAAAGAACGTCAGCAGTTTGGCAAACCTATTTCTTCTTTCCAGGCTGTCCAGTTTATGCTTGCAGATATGGCCACCCAGATTGAAGCTGCCCGTGCAATGATTTTCCAGACTGCCAAAATGATTGATGCAGGAATTACAAAATACTCAAAAGAATCAGCTATGTGTAAATACTTCGCATCTGATGTTGCAATGAAAGTAACAACTGATGCAGTTCAGATACTTGGCGGTTATGGATACATGAAAGAATACCCTGTTGAAAAGATGATGCGTGATGCGAAAATTATGCAGATTTATGAAGGAACCAACCAGATCCAACGTGGTATCGTTGCATCTCATCTTTTAAAAGAATATTAGACACATTATAAATTAAAAATATGGACAGGTTAAATCCTGTCCTTTTCTATTTTATAAAGAAAATCGTAGATTTGTGATAATCGCTTGACAAATAATAGGAAATCGTTTTTTTCGTTAAAAAGTCAGTATGGAGTAAATAATGAAAAACAAGATCATTAAAAAAGGCTTTACTTTTGATGACCTCTTACTGGTCCCTGCAAAGTCTGAAGTATTACCTGCAACTGTCAATGTATCGACAAATCTTACTTCTCATATTACATTAAATATCCCTGTAATTAGTGCCGCTATGGATACTGTTACTGAATCGTCCATGGCTATCGCAATGGCTCGTGAAGGTGGTATGGGTATTATTCATAAAAATCTCACTATCGAAGAACAGGCAACAGAAGTCAATAATGTCAAACGATCTGAAACTGGTGTGATTGCTAATCCAATCTGCCTGAAACCAACAGATAATATCTCACGTGCTTACGAACTGGCTGAACAATACGGTATTGGTGGTTTCCCAGTCGTATCAAGCAGAAAACTGGTTGGTATTATTACCAATCGTGATATTCGTTTTGAAAATGATTTAAATAAAAAAGTAAAAGATCTGATGACTCCAAAGGAGAGATTGATTACTGCTAAATTTGATATTGATATTGAAGATGCTAAGAAATTGCTTCATCAGAACAGAATTGAGAAATTACTTCTGGTTAATGAAAAAGAAGAACTGGCAGGTATGATTACTGTCAAAGATATTTTAAAAAAGATCTCTTATCCAAATGCAGCGACTGATCCAAAAGGTCGTCTTCTGGTTGGTGCCGGTATTGGGGTTGCTGGCGATTTTCTGGAAAGAGCACAGGAATTGGTTAAAAATGGAGCCGATGTGCTGGTGATTGATACAGCACATGGTCATCATGTAAATATCCTTAATGCAATCAAAACCATCAAGAAGCATCTAAATATTGATATTATTGCTGGTAATATTGCGACTGCTTCTGCTGCTCGAACCTTAATCGATGCAGGTGTTAATGCCATAAAAGTCGGCATTGGACCTGGATCAATCTGTACTACCCGTGTAGTTGCCGGAGTCGGTGTACCTCAGTTATCTGCGATTATGGATTGCTATGAAGAAGCTCAAAAGGCAGGTATCCCTGTGATTGCCGATGGTGGTATCAAATATTCAGGTGATATCGTAAAAGCAATTGCTGCAGGTGCAAACTGCGTCATGTTGGGTAGTCTGCTTGCCGGTACTGATGAAAGTCCTGGTGAATATATTATCTATAACGGCAGAAGATTTAAATCTTACAGAGGGATGGGTTCTATTGCTTCTATGAAAAAAGGCAGTAAAGACCGATACTTCCAGGATAATGCTTCTGATTCCAATAAGTTTGTTGCGGAAGGAATCGAAGGTATGGTACCTTATAAAGGTCCTCTTAAAGATTTCCTTTATCAGTTAATCGGTGGACTAAGAGCTGGTATGGGTTATTGCGGTGCCGGAACAATCAATGAATTGATAGAAAAAGCAGAATTTGTGGAAATTACAAGTGCCGGGCTGAAAGAAAGTCATCCACACGATGTAACCATTACCAAAGAAGCACCTAACTATCAGTCAAGAGATTAATTATTTGAAATACGGGACTTAAGTTGCACCGAAGCGAAGCGAAGTGCGACTTAAGAACCGTAACAGATATCGTCCGTTTTTAACTCAAGTCCCGCTAAGGCGGTTCTTAAGTCAAATCCGGACGGTACAAAAAGAAAAGATAAAAACATGATTTCAGAAAAAGATACTGCACTGATAAACCGCTTTAAGTTTTATCTCAAAGCAGAACGAGGACTCAGTGAAGTAAGTATATCCTGTTATTTAGATGACTTGTATCAGTTTATAAATTGGGTAGAGATGACTCTATTTGATGTTACGCATTCGGATATAACAGCTTATATGTCTGATTTATATGATTTAGGACTTGAAGCATCATCAATGGCAAGAAAGAGAAGCGCTTTAAAATCTTTTTTTGATTTTCTCCTGGAAAATGAGTATCCAACTCAGGTTGATTTTGACAAAATTCCTTCGATAAAATTAAACCATCATATTCCTGATGTGCTGAGTATAGATGAAATGTTTCAACTATTAGACAACATCGATACAGAGAGTGATTTAGGTGTCAGAAATCGTGCAATCACTGAGCTTATGTATGCAACGGGAGTTCGTATTTCAGAAATGCTGAATCTGAAAACTTCTGATCTGATGTTTAATGAAGAACTCATCAGAGTGATTGGTAAAGGGAATAAGCAACGCATTATTCCAATCAATGAGACTGCTATGGAATGGGTGGAATTTTATCAGAAAAGTGCCAGACTTCAGTTAAAAAAGAATGAAGAGACTAATATTCTGTTTTTAAATTATAATGGTCATAAAATGAGTCGTATGGGTTTCTGGAAGGTATTGCAGAAGCTTGCTCTGCAATCAGGTATCATGAAAACCATCAGTCCACATACTATCAGACACTCATTTGCAACTCATCTGCTGGAATCAGGTGCAAATCTGAGAATTGTACAGGAGCTCTTAGGTCATTCTTCCATCCGAACTACTCAGATCTATACACATGTGGATATGAGGTTTATACAGGAAGAACATGCCCTTTATCATCCAGGAAATAAAAGATTTAGCCCCAAAAAGTAAAGGATCTTATTTATGAATCAAATCAGAATAGAAAAGATAAATCGAAACAACTACGAAAAGGCGCTACTTATCAAAGTTAAAAGAGATCAAAAAAA
>JAGOCT010000061.1 GCA_017998585.1 Candidatus Cloacimonadota bacterium
AGATAACTCATTAAAAGTGGATTTACAAACAGATAAACTAACAGATGGAGCCGTTACTTATATTTTTGGAGACGAACCGAAAATTTTCATCAGAGCGAATAAAGCGTGTTATATTAGGCTGATATATATCTTTGCCGATGGCACCAAAACACTTCTGATTGACAACTATTTTGTTGGAAAACACCAAATAAACCAATGGATTAAGATAGGTAACGAATTTGAAGTTTGCGGACCTGAAGGATCTGAACAACTATTATTGCAAGCCTCTACATCTGAACTGCCTCCAATCAGTATCAGTCGTAAAATGATTGATGGGAATGATTTTATAGATTATATACAGAATAATGATTTTTCCTTGCATTTAGGTAAAACCAGAGGTATCAAACAAAAATCATCAAAACAAGAAATAACAGAATCTACTTATCAATGGACAATCTTTGAAAAATAGAGTTAAGAGATAAAGTCTCCAGATTGTTTACACAAGGTCTGTTCATTCATGTTTAAAATGAAAATCAGCTGATAATCATTTTTATATCTTTGATTCGATGTTTTAAAATGATATCTGTATGGAATTTGATATTGATGATTCCCTTTTCAAGACTTGAATCAATTTTATAATCTATACACGAGATATAATTCTGAATATCTGGGATCTGATTTTCAAGATTTTTGGCAATATCGTGAATAATCAAATTCAGATTCTTATTAGATAATGCCTTATTTAAATGCGATTTTGCACTCTTTTCAGCTATCATCCTGATTTGAGCTAATTTTTCCTTCTCCTGATCATAAACTACTTCATTATTCTCCATAAATCCTCCAATATCACAAAATTAAAACATTAAAAATTGTCAAGAATATATTTGACTTATTAGAAGTTTATAAACTCAACATTTTTTAAAATCATTCAATAATTAAATTTTTTTAAAAAATGTATTGACAATATTAATATATTTAATTATTGTATTAACATATTTAAGGAGGATGAATGATAAAAGGAAATCAGCAGTTAATCAAATGTCCTGTTTGTGATGAACCTTTGCTTATAAAAGAGTTTCATTGTGATGAATGTAACACAACGATCAGAGGCAATTTTGAACCTGGCCATATAAACAAACTGAGCAAAGAACAACTCACCTTCGTAAAGATATTTTTATTGTGTCAGGGTAATATCAAAGAAGTTGAAAAAAAACTAAACATTTCTTATCCTACTGTAAAAAATCGTCTGGCAGAAATCATAGATGTGATCAATGATAATGATGATTCATCTGATAATGTAATCAGTATATTGGAAGAAATTGAGAATGGCCTCGTGGGTGTTGATGAAGCCATAGATAAAATAAATAAAAGGAGAAACCTGAAATGAAAGAAATTTTGAAGCATTCATCCCAGGAAGGAAAAACATTAACCGGTAGCCTAACACTGGATGTTGATCCTCAATTACAGATTAAAGTAGAAACAGATGTTGTCAAGTTGAATTTTAAACAACATGATCTACAGCAAATTACTTTAACCTATCAGTTGGAATTAGAAGATTCTTCAGAATATGAAGAGGAGAATGAGCCTGTTGGTCAATATCACTATGACGAAGGTAATAATATCTTTACTTATAAGATTTATTCCGATGACAATCTGGAACGAAGTAAAAAACAGACCTGTGAAATTACAGTACCTGTCAATTCTACGATTCACGCTTCATCTGAAGTAAGCTCAATTGAATTGAGCAATATTCAGGCAAAAGTAGATCTGAATAATGAAAACGGGCCTGTTTACGTGATTAAATCGGAAATTGAAGGAAAAATTAGCGTAGAAAACGGACCCGCTGACCTAAAACAATCAAAAACAGATATTGAAATTGTCTCTGAAAATGGCCCTGTCACTTTAAAAATGTGTGAAGGTAAAACAATTAGTATTAAATCTGAAAATGGTCCGGTTAAAATGAATGACGTTTGTTATCAATATATTGATGTAAATACTGAAAATGGACCTGTTGTTTGCGAGATTCTGGATATTTTGGAAGGTCAGGTAAATATTAAAACAGAAAATGGTCCTATTAAAGTTATTATCCCTGAAAATTTACCATTTAATCTTACTGCTAAAACCGAAAACGGGCCAATCCGAACAAAACAGAGTTCATCAACTGGAGGTACAAACTCAGTTGTACTGACTAATTCTGATTCTAAAGTCTTTTTTGATCTGGAATCTGAAAATGCCCCCATTTCAATACTACATGACAATCAGCTAATCATCAAAGCAATAGAAAAAGAACTTAATAAAACCAGTGAATACATTAGAAGAGTGGCAACAGAATTTAATCCTGAAGATTTCAAGGAAAAAATGCAGGAGACTGTCAGAAAGATCAAAATAATGGCTGAACATACAATAGATAAAGGCAAAAATGATTTTTCTGAAAATTTTGAGAAATTCTATACAAAACTGGATAAAGAAAATATTGATAAGCTAAAGGAAACCGTTATGGAAAAAAAAGATGAGTTACTCAGCACCATAAAGACTTCCATCGACAAACTCAAGGATGTAGAAATCAAGTTTGAAAGTAAAGAAAAATCTAAAAAGAAAAGTGTTAATGAAGAGAATAAAGAATTATCACGACTTAAAATCCTGGAAATATTGGAAAAAGGGATAATCAGTGCAGAAGAAGCTGAAAGACTTTTAAAAGCACTCGATTCATAAAACATGGTGTTGAGTTTTACTTAACATTCCAAATGTGTGTCATTTAATCCTGATTGTAATTTAAATTTACAATCAGGATTTTCTTAATGATAGAATCCATATATGTATTATAATCTTTTTATTTATCTGTATCAGTATAAGTTATCTGTCCCTTTCAGGTAAATATGATTATATTCATTTTGATTTACATAACAAGCCTGGTGTGCAACAATATAATCAATAATCTACAGCACTTTATTCATAAATCTAAGAATGGAGACGACAACGATTGTAATTTGCTTTTGTTTACGCTTTTGACAAAGTGAACACTTTTGTTGACACTGTATGCTCAGATAACAAAAACCAGATAGATATATTCTAATCAAGACTAGGTAAACATAGTAACCAACATCACAGTAAACACATAATAATCAAGCATGACATAACTTTTCAAAAAAATCTAAGAAAATATTTTTATTTTCAATAAAATCAATTATATTATTATCTAGATGATTGATTATGTGAACCAAAATGAATCCTTAAGGATGAGTAAAGGAAACATAAAGAAAGAATAAGGAATAAATAAGAAAGGAATAGGAAAGGAATAGGACAGTTGTTAACAGTGTGTGATTTTTTTATTTTGGTGTAATGAGCAAACATTACGGAGTCAAATGATTTCAAAAACAGGTATTTTTTATAATGTCTTGTGTATTTCATCACATTTTTGAATATTTGGAATACAATTTGCATTATAACTTAATCAGAAAAAAATCTCTGGAGGAAAGATGTTAAAAGTCTTCAAAAATCAAAAAGGTTTCACCTTAATCGAAATTTTGGTGGTTGTAATTATTGTTGCAATCCTGGCAGCGATTGCAGTTCCTATTTATTTAAAGTACGTTAATCAGGCAAGAGCTTCTGAAGCTCAATCAGCAATCTCAACCATTCGTAAAGCATACGAAGTGTATTATCAGTCTTACAACCGTACAGATGATTACTCAGTAGAACAAGCACTTAAAGATGCAAAAGTTGGCGCTTCAACTGAAAAAAACTGGAAATTTGAAGTGATTGGCAACCCACCAAAAAAATACATGGCTACCTCAACTGCTGATTTTGCAGGCGGTGAAGGCAAGCAGGTATGGTATGACGTAACTGAAGGTAAATTCCACGGTTATGGCATTGATCAGGACGAAGAAGAAGAAGAAACAGAATAATTTCTGATCCTGGAGGGATATTTTGTTAACAATCCAAGAATTACTCCGTTTTACAGCTGAAGCCGGCGCTTCAGATTTACACGTCAGCTCAGGATCTTTCCCAATGGTGCGTGTACACGGAAGAATGAAAAAATTAAACTTACCCAAATTAAGTCATGAAGACGTGAGTCAATTACTCGACGGCGTACTGACAGATGTTCAAAAAGAATTATTCAAAGAAAAACTGGAAATCGACTTTTCAACAAAATTATCAAATGATGTTCGTTTCCGTGTGAATGCTTTTAACCAGATTAACGGTTATGCGGCGTCTTTTCGTGTAATTCCAAATGAAATAAAGAGTTATAGCGAGCTTCATCTGCCAGAAATTCTGGAACGTCTTTCTATGAAAGAAAAAGGCTTGATTCTGGTAACCGGACCTACCGGTTCTGGTAAATCAACAACACTGGCTACTATCATTGACTCAATTAATGAAAAAACCCAGAAACACATTATTACAGTTGAAGATCCTATAGAGTTTGTTCATCAATCCAAAAACAGCTTAGTGAACCAAAGAGAGCTTGGTCATGACACCTGGTCATTTACAGCCGCTTTACGTTCTGCGCTTCGTGAAGATCCAGATGTAATTCTGGTAGGTGAAATGCGTGACCTTGAAACGGTTTCTCTGGCATTAACAGCAGCTGAAACCGGTCACCTGGTGTTAGCAACTCTTCATACCAGCAGTGCCACCAAAACGATCGATCGTATCATAGATATGTATCCACGTGAACAGCAGGCACAGGTTCGTTCGATGCTTTCAGAATCTCTGGAAGCGGTTATCGCTCAGACACTTTGCCCTGTTAAAGAAGGAAACGGTCGTGTGCCAGTACTTGAAATCATGATTGCCAATGCGGCTGTTCGAAATCTGATTCGTGAAGAAAAAACCTATCAGATACCATCCGTAATTCAATCAGGAACAAAAGAAGGTATGCAGACAAAAGATCAGTCATTATACAACCATGTAATGAACGGTTTAATCGAAAGAGCTGTTGCTGAACAAATCGCAGACAATCCAAAAATGTTTGCGACTGGAGCAGGTTTTTAATGAAATTTAAACACGCACTGCAAAATCAAAAAGGTTCTGCCTTAATGGAAGTGTTAGCTGCGATGGGTATATTGCTTTTTGTAATAACGGGTATGATGATAACAATCTCTTATGCCCGTTATAAAAGCATTTCGAATTATCGTTACAGGATTGCACTTCTCAAAGCAGAATCTGAATTGCAAATAATAAAAAAAAAATATCCTACCTTATCTTTTTACCAATTAGCTTCTAAGGAATTTTTTATACAAACGGAAGGTAACGCCAAACCTATAAAAGCAATGATTACTTATAGAATAGAAAACGCTAATGATGAACAAATCAGTTTGTTTGCACAAACCAAAATATTAAAAGTAACTGTAAGTTGGCAGGAACCATCCCCTTTATTAGTTTTCGGATCTAATCAAAATCGTCAAAAAGAGCTAACAGTTCGTGAAGACTATTATCTAAACAAGGATTAGAAATGATTAAAAATCAAAAAGGTTTTACCCTCACTGAGCTAATTGCTGGTTTGGCATTAAGCACTTTACTTTTTACTGGTTTTACAATGTTTATGGTGCAATTTGTCAATAATTTCAAAGAAATCAAGGAGTTTCACCAATTACAAACAGATTTACTTCATGTGATCGAATCAATTAGATACGGATATATTGATAAAAGTAAAATAGGAGAGCGTTCAATTATCGGCTTACTTACCGCAGGACGAGTTGAAATAGGTATTGCTGCAAATAATTTGACTGTTTATCCTGTGAATAAATCAAATAAACCGTATTGGGCTAAATATTATTTGGATAGTTTTGGTCAAGTGAGGATCCAAGCGATTTATGATCAACATGTAATAGGGTTTAACTCTAATGAAGGGGTTTTGTTTCCTTCTTCAAAAGAAAAGATTAAAAATGCTTTGAAATACCAGGTTACAAATTTCAAAATTGTTGATATGAGTAATGATAAATCTTTAATTCATATCTCAATAGAAGGAATGGTCAGGTTCAGAGAAAAAGCAAAAAATCAGACAACTGATGATGATCTTAGATTAAATACTAAGAGAGCAAAATTTGAATCTACAGTCTTTTTAGTAAATGGTAAGAAAGATAATTAACAAGAGGTAATTATGTTTAAGAGTCTTTATAATCAAAATGGATTCATTGGAGGGCTTCTTCTTTCAATGGTTGCTGTTATTATTGCATTAATTGCCACTTCTTCATTTACAATTTTGACTCAAATGGATTCAAATGAAGTTCACTATCTTCAAGATAAACTTCAGGAAGAATTATTTCTACGATCAGAAAATAATCGCATTCAATTCTTTGTGGAAAATAATATTCTGAGTTTTCAAGACAGATTGATTAAGATGAATGACAAAGGTCGAAATACTATTTACAAAATACAAACAAAATACGATAAGCAAACAGTGTATGAAATGTATGATGTACCATTAGAAGAAGCATATGTTTTTAAAGTTAAGATAACTGCAACACAAGATAAGTTCTTTTCAAACTACACTGCTTATTCACCGGTTGTCAGATATATGGAAAAGATATCAAGCAGACAAAGTATTAGCAAGTATGCATACTTTTCAGATAATGAGGCTTCCGATTTATATAAAGACGGGCCTCAGGCAAGAGTTAAATTTTGGGGCTTAGATGAGCTATGGGGACCAGTACACAGTAATACTGATATCTGGATACAAGAAGGTAATGGATCAGGATCTCCTGTAAATCCTCAAGCTCCAGGATGGCCATTATTTCATGGCTTAGTAACAACTGCAGGAAAGTTAATGAATTTTGGATCTCAAGCTCCAATTATTGGCTCAAGCGCTCCGGTTAATTTAATTTTTCAAGGCCCTGAACCACGATATATTGAAGGTCCGACTCAAGGAGAAATCAGATTTGAGCCTAAAGCTACTGATGTCAGAAATAATGGCATTAAACCGTATGGTGTGAGTTCTCAGGGGTATGAACACAAGATATTTAGATGTTTAATAAACGGAAATACAGTTTCAGTGTCAATTTTAGATTTTACAAATACTAGAACTGATACTTTTGTGGTATATAACAGATATCCAGACAGAAATTATTCTGTTAGAATGAATGTTGAAGATTCTTATATTGGAGATTCATTATGGACAAATACCATTACTTTCAGAGATACTGTCTGGAACCCGCCTGTTAATTATCTTGTATCTAACCGATCTATTTTTTTGCCAGGAAAAACATGGGTTGAAGGATCTGTCAGAGGGAAAATGACAATTGGTACTGGGGATGATTGCTATACAACCGGTAATATTACTTATGAGAATACAACCATCGGTACATTACCAATGAATGAAAACCACTATAACAGAACAGATTATTTTGGCCTCGTTTCTGAAGGAAAAATTATTGTTAAATACAAGTATAGAGAACCAAATGGGAATAATTGGATAACCCACGCAAATAATTCACAAGGGCCAAATGGACATGTTTATCTCTATGGTGCTTATGCTGCAATTGGTGAAGAATCAGCAGGACCTTTTGGGTATCTTACTGCAGGGACATTAACTTATGAATATCAGCATCCACATGGCGCTGTTATGCCTTTCAGAGGAAAAAGTCAAAAAACAGGCAGGGATACGCTATATAAATTTATTGATTTTCACAGACATCGTTTCCCTCCAGCGCCAGTAACTGTCGGCGGAAGACCAAAATGGCATTACTGGCCTAATGACTACCCTAATGCAGGAAATTTCCCAGGTCCATATAGTGGTTATTATGAAATGCCTACTACCACTAACACTTACCCAAAAACACAATATACAGCTACAGTTTCAACTCCTCAAAATGGAACAGGTGGGGTTTTGTACGGAGTATCTGATTACCCTTGGTATAATCCGGTCTGGCCTGAAAAAGATGCCGGTGCCAATCCAGTTAACTTAGCAACTGACATTACTTGGGAAAGAGGCACATTACATGTATATGGGTCAATCGCTCAAAGAAGAAGAGGCTTTATACACAGAAGTGGTCGTGGTACAGCCAGTGATAATCCTGATACAGGTATTTGGGATCCAAACAGATATACTAATGATGGGGCTTTAAAACAACCCATATATGGACCTCCTCACAGATCAACTGGTTATGAAAAAGATTATCAGTACGACAAAAGATTAGCTCATGTATTTCCTCCAGATTTTCCGGAGGTTAATGAAAAGTTTTCTTCAGGTTCATTTACTAAATATTCAAATGACAATTGGTCATTTAAAATACCCAAAAAAACATTTTAAATTGTTAGCTCAATAAAAAATAAAGAGGAATCATGGCAAAGAAAAAAGTTCCGAAATT
>JAGOCT010000062.1 GCA_017998585.1 Candidatus Cloacimonadota bacterium
TCCATAAAGCTCATTATCAGGGCTTGTTGCTTCTGTTACGCCGTCAGTGTACAGTATGAGTTTGTCATTAATATCTAAAATATTTTCTTTGGAAAGATAGGCTATATCGGGCACAATACCCATAGCGGTACTGTTTGGCGTTGTCAGCTCAGTAAATTCACCTGTAGATTTTTGAACAAGTGCAGGGAGGTGTCCTGCATTTGAATATAGAAGTTTGCCTGTATCAATAAAATAGTAAGCCAAGAAAACGGTTACGAACATATTGCTGTCGTTATCTTCTGAAAGTGCCTTATTTACCTTTTTTAAGACTTCATGTGGTTCTTTAATCTCAGAAGCAGTCGAATGTAAAAGGGTTCTGCACAGCATCATAAACAAGGCAGCAGGAATTCCTTTTCCAGAGACATCTCCAACTAAAAATACAAAAGTATGATGATCATAAAAGAAAAAATCATAGAAATCTCCACCCACTTCTTTGGCAGGATGCATGATCGCATAAAGATCAAATTCATCTCTTCCTGGAAATGGAGGGAATACCCTTGGTAAGATACTCTGTTGGATTTCAGAGGCAATTGCCAGTTCACTTTCTACTACCTGACGTTTAGCTGTTTCACTCTGTAAATCTCTGACATACTGATCCAATTTTTCTCCCATCAGATTGATATCAGAAGCCAGTTTTCGAATCTCTGTTGAGCCTTCTTCTTTTGTTTTAAATGTAAACTCACCTGATGATATTTTTGATACTGACTTGCAAAGACTGTTTAAAGGTCTTGCCATATAGTAAGAAAGATTTATCGATATGACAAAAATCAGGATAAAAAACAAAACGCTAATAATAGCAAGAGAAATAAACACATTGCTCATCATTCCCTGACTGTAATTTCTAATCTGAGAGATAGCCGTTTCTTTACTCTGTGTATTGATGGATTCTATCTTTTTTTCTACTGGATAAAAATAATCACTGATATTGACTACTGCGCACAGATTAAACGGACTGTCCTGAACATGTACAACTGCTACATAGCGTTCTCTGGTACGGAAATTTTCATCTAAAAAACTGTAATAATCAGCAACCAGAGGCTTTGTAAATGATAACTGTGCCAGTTCCCACATCTTGGGATATTCTTTTTCCCATTCTTTGTAATTTCGTCCTTCCAGATTTTTGTTTTTATGCCAGATCACTTCTCCCTTTCGGTCAAAAACATCCACACTTCCCGATTTTTGGAGGTTTGAGTATAAATCCTGAGTGGCAATTGCTCTCAGTTTATCACTTTTCCGAAGTGTATTATAATCTTTAACAGGGTACTTTTTCAGCTCAAAAGCAAGTTCATTGGCTATCGCTTTCGCATAAAGCAGTACCTGAGTTTCTCCAAAACGTCTCAGATTTTCTTCAGAAAGCTTAGTCATTTGAGATGATATATCTATGATGTTCTTTTGGGCTATCTCAATGTTCTTTTTTTGAACGTTTTTCAATACAAAATGGGTTAACAGTGTAAATACGATGATAAGACAAACAGACATCAGTGTATGAGATAAAATGAATTGATTTTTAATTTTCATAATGATTCTTTCTATTTTTTTGTAAAACTAACAATCATAGTGATAATCGTCAAGTTTTTTTTTTAAATACTTCATCTTCACGGTAAATTTTGGGTAAAATAATTGACTTTTAAAGTAGATGAAATTGAAATCTCAGGTTGTGAGGTTTTTTTCATAGAATAAAAAGTAATATTCGCTTAGGCTTAGCATTTCAGCTTTTCTAAAGTAAGTATTTGAAAAAACTTGACATAATCAGCAGTAAAAAATAGCGGTAATTTATAAAGGACAGGTAAGATGGCAAAAAACAACGAATCACAAATCAAAAATGAAATATTCTCTCTGCTCAGGGAAAATCAGGAAAGTTATCTGGCTACCAGTGTTAATGATCAGGCATTTGTCAGACCATTGATATTGTTTTATGCGTATAGTCGTTTTTGGTATGTGAGCTTTAAAAAAGATGCAAAAACGGCTCAAATCAGACAGAATAAAAGAGTAGAAGTCTGTATTCCACTGCATGAATCAGGACATACAGGTTATATCAGAGCTCAGGGAATCGCAAAGATTATCAATGATCCTCAGTTAAAGTATGAAGCAATGGATTTTTGTTACTTTTTTGATGATTATTTTGATGGAGCAGATGATCCCGATTATATACTGATTGAGTTGGTGTTTGATCAGATGCAGCTAATGAGACCTGGTGAAACCTTTTCTATTAAAGTGAATCTGTAAATACATGAGCTCTGATAAAGAAAAAAAAATAATTGTTTTGTCTTTCATCACTGCATTTACTCTGAGTATTTATATTTTAGAAATGTTTATTCCAAAACCATTACCTTTTATGAAAATTGGGCTCAGTAATGTGATGATTGTCTATATGCTTTTTTCAAATATGCCTTATGAAGCGCTCATTGTTACGCTGGCAAAAACTCTTGTCGGTGGCTTTGTTACAGGCACTTTGTTTAATCCAACTACCTTAATGTCCTTAAATGGGGGTTTGCTTGCCTATCTCTTTATGATTTTTTTTATGAAAACCAAAATCAATTTTTCTGTAATAGGCATCAGTATCATTGGTTCTGTGATGCATAATATGGGGCAGCTCCTGACGGTTAATCTTTTTGTGATAAAGAATCAGAAAATTTTGTATCTTTTCCCATTGTTGTTGATATTAGCATTAGCTACTGGTCTTTTTACAGGATATTCTGCCTTTCTATTATTAAAACATTTAAATCTTCGGAGTTTGTATGAAAAAACAGATTTTTAAATATATTAAGATATTCCTTGGAATTAGCATATTTGTTACAGGTATGCTGAGTGGCTTGTTCTTTTTTTACAGCCGTGAATTGCCACCTATGGCTGAAGTGCAAAGTTATCAGGTGAATTCAGGTTCTGAAGTATATGATTGTAAAGGAAAACTGATTCATATATTTGCTGTAGAAAACAGAAAATTGACTACTTTTGACAATCTGCCTCCTCATTTAATCAGCGCTTTGCTTGTGATTGAAGATATGAATTTTTATAATCACTGGGGAATTGATATTTATGGTTTATTTAGAGCGATTATTGTTGATATTATTACCTGGGATTTTGCACAGGGAGGCTCAACTATTACCCAACAATTAGCCAGAAATATGTTTCTCAATTTAGACAAGCAATTGCCCAGAAAGATTAAAGAAGCGATGCTGGCTGTATTGATTGAGCGAAATTTTACCAAAGAAGAAATTCTGGAGATTTATTTTAATAAGATCTATTTTGGTGGCGGGATTTATGGTATAGAAACGGCTGCATACCGGTATTTTGGTAAAACAACCAAAGATTTAACCATTGGTGAAGCTGCATTACTGGTGGGTATGATTCAAAGACCTAATTATTATTCACCTGTTAAAAACCCAGATAAAAGCATTCAGAGACGAAATTTTGTACTGAGTAAATTATATGAAAATGGGTATTTAACCTCAATTCAATACGAAAATGCACTCAATGAAAAATTAACACTAAATCAGCATCGTTTTGTTACTAACAGCAACAGCAATTATTTTATTGATTATATCCGTATCCGACTTGAACGAAAATATGGGACAGAACAGGTTTTTAACGGTGGATTAAAAATTTATACGACATTGGACAATGAACTGCAATTGTTTGCAGATTCCACTTTAAACGAACATTTATCCAGTATGGAACTTAACAGAAACTACAAAGAAAAATACAAAGATTTCCCTCCAACTGTTTCGAATATTAAGGCAAATTATATTCAAGGTGGTGTATTTGCCATTGATCCAGAAACCGGATATGTAAAAGTCATGATTGGTGGTAGAAACTTCAGACACAGTAAATTCAACCGAATGACTCAGGCTAAGAGACAAGCCGGATCAGCTTTTAAGCCATTGTTATATACGGCTGCAGTTGAAAAGGGTTATACCCCTGCAACGATTATTAATGATGCTCCTGTAACCTTTATGAAAGAGGGGCAGGTTTACTGGGAACCCAAAAATTATGAAAAGAATTATTATGGCAATGTGACGCTAAGAAATGCATTAAAAAAATCTATGAATGTGAGTGCTGCCAAGCTGATTTATGATGTTGGTCCTCAAAATGTGGTAAAGATTGCAGAAAATTTTGGGCTAACTACGCCTATTCCTCCTTTTATGTCTTTATCTGTGGGCTCTTGTGAAGTTATTCCCTATGAGCTAATCAGTTCATTCAGTATTTATGCGTCTGGGGGAGAACGTGTAACTCCAATTTTCTATACCAAAGTCACAGATCATAAAGGTAAAGTGCTTGAAGAAAATAAACCCGATAAAGTCAAGGTTCTGGATCCGAAAGTTGCCTGGATTATGACCGATTTAATGAAGACAGTTGTTAATCATGGAACGGCATTCCCAATTCGTTCCTGGGGATTTACTTATCCCTGTGCAGGTAAAACCGGCACAACAGACGATTACAGAGATGCCTGGTTTATTGGCTATACGCCAAAACTTGTTCTTGGGGTATGGACTGGTTTTGACAATAATCAACCAATGGGGAGTGGGATGACAGGCGCTACAGCAACACTACCTGTTTGGATTCCAATTGCCAAAAAAGCCGTTTATGAGCAACTCAAAGCAGGAGAAGATGTAGATGCTGACTTTGTAAAACCAGAAGGAATTGTCGAAGCGAATGTCTCCTCAGTAACCGGATTTTTGGCGAAAAACAGCTATGGTCCTGTGATTAAGGAGTATTTCATTAAAGGGACTGAACCTGGCAATTATTCAGATTCTTTGAAATTTAACTATTATCCTTCCAGATTACGTCCTGGAAGAGACCGTTATTTAAACGTTGTGGAAGTTAAAGATTAGTGTTTTTACTGACAGCTTTTATTTCTATCTTTATTTATTGTCTTTTTATTGTTGTATTTTATGCTAATCTGAAAAGGCATGAACCGGTTACTGTCAAACATCAGATACCAGTCAGTATCGTATGCAGTGCCCGGAATGAGGAAGATAATCTGCCTCATTTTTTGAATGCACTTTTAAAACAACAATATGACCTAAGCCTGGTTCAGATTATAATTGCAGATGATTGTTCCAGTGATCGGACTGCTGAAATCTTAAAGACATGGAGCTCCCGATTTCCTGATTTTTCGTGTTTTACTGCTCAAGGTAGAAATCAGGTACTTTCAGCTAAAAAAAATGCATTAGGACAAGCGATTCAAAAAGCCAAATATAATATTCTTTTGTCAACAGATGCCGATTGCATTCCTCAGGAAAACTGGATAAACGGAATGGTTGATGCTTATGTGAGAAATGAGGATGCTGAAATGGTGGTAGGTTTTTCTGAAACTGAGTTAAAAAATGATAAGTTAGTCAATGCTCAGAAAAATGCTTTTTTATGGTTTCATTATCCTTTTAGTGTATTGTTTGAACATTTTGATTTTATGACACTTATGTTTGCTACTTCAGCTTCTGTTAATGCCGGTTTGTATTTTTCTTGCAGTGGACAGAATTTGTCATTCAGAAAATCAGCGTTTAACGACGTGGGTGGTTATGAGCCGATCAAACAGTATATTTCAGGTGATGATCTGCACTTGATGCAACTTTTTAAACAACATAAAAAACATATTGTATTTGCCAATAATTCCGATGGACGTGTTAAAACCAAAGCAATTACTTCCTTGTACAAGTTATTTAATCAACGTTCGCGCTGGGCTTCCAATATGAAATTTATGGTATTTTCAAATCCATTATTTTTTGTATATTTGTTGAGTGTATTCTTCGTGTTGACACTAATACCTGCTTTATTATTTTTGAATTTTAGTATAGGTGTGTTACTCTTCAGTTTAAAGATAGTAATGGATAGTATTTTTATACAACGTGGCTATAAAGACTTTCAGTTATGGTCACGAATGTCAGGAGAAGGTATTGTTGCTGGTTTAAATTTTTGGACATTGATGATAACCTGGAGCGTTTTTCAGCCGGTTTATACCATGATTGTTGCGGTATCAGGTTTTTTTTCACTGTTTAAATGGAAAGACAGAAAGGGTTTTAAAAAATGAAATATATGATTTTTGATGATAGTAAAAGCGATCAGTTTTTGCCTATGACTTATCTCAGATCTACAGGCGATTTAAGAGCTGGAATACTCAAGCTAAGACAACGGATTGAATTCATTATGGAAATGGAAGAAAGTGCTGTTATTGTAGCGCCTGAGCTGATTTCTCTGTATCGGGAAAGGCATCCTGACTGGCAAATCAATCAGGTTGAAAATGATGAATATCTTTTTATTAACAGTCGCGCCAGATTAACTCTGGATAATAAAAAATTACTGGATGAGATGCCTGATGGCAGCATTCTAAAAAATGCAGATAATATCCTGGCGATACGCCTTAATTGTAAGGCTCAGCCGATTGATTACCATTCTTTAATAAAAATGAGTCAGGATTTATGTGTGATTGAAACAGACCAGATGACTTGCTGGGAATATTTATGGGAATTGATGCATCATAATGGAGATCTGATCCGTTTTGATTTTGAAAACGTTTTTTATGATGAGGATAATTTTTTTGAGACAGAACCAGGCGTTACCATGCTTAATCCTTATGATATTTGGATAGGGGAAGGTGTAGAGTTAAAAACAGGGGTGGTGATTGATGCTTCAGAAGGGCCTGTTGTGATAGATGAGAATGCAGTGATTATGCATAACTCAGTCATTATAGGACCTGTATATATAGGAAAAAAATCAGTAATCAAAGTTGCTGCCAAGATTTATCCAAATACATCTGTCGGACCGGTATGTAAGATTGGCGGAGAGGTGGAAGATACGATTATTCAGGGTTATTCAAATAAACAGCATGACGGATTTTTAGGCCATAGTTATTTGGGTGAATGGGTGAATATTGGTGCAGATACCAATAACAGCGATTTGAAAAATACCTATAAAAGTGTAGCAGTTCATAATTATGCGACAGGGGAGAAAACTAATACCGGCAGTACATTTGTAGGCTGTTTTATTGGTGACCATTCCAAGGTTGGAATCAACTGCTCTATCAATACAGGAAGCATGATTGGCTTTGGTGCAAATTTATATGGTAGTCCGTTGATTCAGGGATTCATTCCTGATTTTTCCTGGGGACAAGCAAACGATTTGCAAAAATATAGACTGGAAGCCTTTTTAGAAACAGCTGGTACTGTTAAACAAAGAAGAAAGAAAGACCTGACAATAATTGAAAAAGGATTATTGGAAGAGATATATAAAAGAGGGATAAATGAATCAAGATAATCAGGATAAAAAAGATACATGCGCTCCAAATGCGTGTGAAAAGTGTTGTTGCCAGGCAGATAATAAAGAAAATCAAGATATTATCATTTGTGGTGAAACCCATCATTTTGAAGAAGAACAAGAGAAATACCAGGAGTTTGTAGAAATTGAACTGAGAAACTGGAGAATTGGCTACTATTCTAATCCGCATCATATAAATCTTGAACCAGATCAATTGGTGGTTGTTCAGGTCGATCGGGGTACAGATATCGGTGTCGTGATACAGGCATCAGTAAAAGGACAGGAATATGAAGAAATGTTCCATGCTGAAAAAATATTGCCAATCGTTAGAGTCGCAACTGAACAAGATATGGAACAGCTTGAAGCCATCGAAGAAAGAGAAAGAACTTCTCAAGAGAAATTTCTTGAGCTGGTTGTTAAATATCCATTTGAAATGAAACTGATTGATACCAAATTCCAGTTTGACGGCAATAAGGTGACTTTTTTCTTTACTGCAGAAGGCCGAATAGATTTCCGCGAATTTGTACGTGAACTGGCTCAGGTATTCAGAACCCGTATCGAACTGCATCAAAGTACAGGTCGCGATGAAGCGAAGAGACTTGGCGGATATGGTATGTGTGGTAATAAGTATTGCTGTGCCTCCTTTTTAAAGCGTTTTAATCAGGTTACGATAAAAATGGCTAAAGATCAGAATTTATCAGGTAACTTATCAAAAATATCAGGTCCATGTGGAAGACTCCTGTGTTGCCTTCATTTTGAAGAAGATTTTTATGCAGAAATTGCTAAAGATTATCCGGTGATTGGTGATGAAATCTGGAAAGATGGCAAGAAATTATATGTCTTCCGTAATGATTATTATACCAAAATGGTTTATCTGAGTGGGGAAGATCAGGCTGTCATTACTGTGCCACTGGATGATTTTAATCAACAATACAAAAAGA
>JAGOCT010000063.1:0-4228 GCA_017998585.1 Candidatus Cloacimonadota bacterium
TATTTTTTTGTTCAGCACTAAATTTTCCGTTGCTCACACTCTGATAAGCAAATCCAAAACGGTGCTTGTACAAGGGCACACTCACATTAAAGTAAGGGAAATATGAAATATCACCATTATAAGTCGATTGATTAGTATCATCACTGACATTTAAGTTGCCCAGAGAATAAGCCGACGAAAAAATAGTATATTGACTGTTGCAGGCAAGAGACGCATTTTTCAAACCTGTATTGGGTCTTAACAGGTTACCAATGCCGGTATCACCCATTCCGAGACCAATCACATCACGCCCTGAATACGATTCAGGCATGCCGTAAAAACTGAAAATTGAAGCACATAACAGATAAACTGGTAAACACATTACTACAGTTACAAACATGATTTTCTTTATCATAAACACCTCATTCTTTATAAAATTAACACTATATGCGAATATTATTACAAGAAATATTTCATTTTTAAGTTTGTCAATTCATTTTTCAATATCAATGTCAATCGCAGCAAAAATATAAGCGAATTCAATGATTTTGCTAAGAAAAACACAAGGCAGCCAGTACCTTTTTAAGCACTTCTTATTTTCAGAATTCTACTATTTTCTTTCTGCTTCCCCGCAGACCTTCCATTCAATCAACTACGCTGACTTGAAGCGTATTCAAGTTAAGCAGGTAGTTTTTAACAGGATAGATTAAGGAATATTTCGAAAAAGATTTTGCTTTTTAAAGATATTTAATTATATTATTATTAGGAGTGTAGTATTATGAGAGTATATTTTAATTCAAAACATAAGCATGATTACCCTAAGAAACTCAACGATATTCATTTGGCCTGGTATCGTCAGGGTCAGGTATGTATTCTCAGAAAAACAGTAAAACATGAGATACAAGAACAGAATTTGTTTATTAAAGATATGAATCAGGTCATTCATACACTTTGGAACGAGCTATCCGCTTCTGTTAAATCAGAACTTCAGAAATATGCGATTTTGTATAAAAAAAGATATCCCTCTCTCAGAAAGCGTGGCAATAATGCATACAGTATATTTTTGATGATTTGTCACGGTTTAATCAGAAAATTTCAACTTAATTCTTTGTCTAAAATAGTATTAACCAGTCATTTGCGAGTTATTCTTTCAAAAATGTCTATTCATCTGCTTGTAATGCAAGGAGTTATAAAAGCGGTTAAATATGCCTACCAACTTAAAGGGATGCTGATAAAAGATCATCAAAGCCAGGATACCCCTTATCACTTGAAATCAATTATCATCAGTTATCCCGATCAACCCCATCCCTATTTTAGTGATGTTATTCACCATAAGAGAGCCATTTCCGGTAGAGACCCCTGAATTTATCACACAAAATCATTAATTCCATTGACAAAAATAAAAAAAAATATATACTTGGTTAAAAAAGCATATAGATGATGGAAAACAGATAATAAAAGCGTTTATAAAGTGTTATCTGAAGGGAATTTAACAAATAATTGGGGAAAATTATTATAGATAAGGAGCAAGAAAATGGTGGAGAAATTAAATTTAAGCAAATCAGAACAAATGTATGCTGAAGCATTAACCTTAGTGCCAGGTGCTGTTGCCGGAATCAGAAGACCCTATAACTTTGTACCCGGTGAATATCCAATCTTTTTTGATCATGCAAAAGGCGGAAAAGTAACTGACGTTGATGGTAATGAATATCTGGATATGTTATGTGCTTACGGACCGATTATTGTTGGTCACAGAGAAGAAGAAATTGATGATGCCGTTGTAGCACAGATCAAAGAAAAAGGGATTTGTTTTTCATTAACACAACCCTATCAAAATACATTAGTCAAAAGACTAAGAGACTTGATTCCTTCCTGCGATATGGCTGCTTTTGTAAAAACCGGTTCTGATGCAACTACTACCGCTATCAGAATCTCTCGTGCCTATACCGGTAAAACAAAGGTATTACGCTGTGGTTACCACGGCTGGCATGACTGGTGCGTGGAAGTAAAAGGCGGAATTCCAGAAAAATTATATGAAGATGTATATGAATTCCATTATAACGATCTGGATCAGGTTAAAGACCTGATGAAAGAACACGGTAATGATGTTGCCTGCATCATCGTAACACCAGTCGGTCATCCGCTTGCTCATGAAGTTGAAATGCCAAAACCAGGTTTCCTTGAAGGCATTAAAGCTATCACAGAGCAGTATAACAGTGTACTGGTATTTGATGAAATCAGAAGTGGATTCCGTGTAGATATGGGTGGTGCTCAAAAACGCTTTGGTGTTACGCCTGACGTATCTGTGTTTGGTAAAGCAATCGCAAACGGCTGGCCAATTGGAGTGGTAGCCGGTAAAGAATCTGTCATGAAAATGCTTGAGAAAGAAGTGTTTTTAAGTTCAACCTTCTTCCCAAACAGTGATGCTCAGGTGGCTGCATTAGCAACACTTGATTTCCTTGAAAAATATGATGTACTGAAAGTGATTGAAGAAAAAGGAAACGCTTTTGCTCAAAGAGTAACTGAAATTCTGGCAAAATCTGGTGTACCTACTTCATTCAGTGGCGGACCATGGATGCCATTTATTACTTTTGAAGCCGATGAAAAGAAATTGTATAAAGATTTACGTAATGAATTTTATACCCAGTTAATCCGTAGAAATGTCTTCCTGCAACCATATCATCATGGTTATATCTGCTATCGTCATACCGATGAAGATTTACTCAGAGCTACCGATATGATTGCAGAATCTCTTGAAGTTGTACGCAAAAAATACTTAGTATAAAAAGACCATCCTTGTCGTTTATTTGAGCGTAACGCAAGCTACCAGCTTGTGAAATGTAACGCAAGCTACCAGCTTGTGAAATGTAACGCAAGCTACCAGCTTGTGAAATGTAACGCAAGCTACCAGCTTGTGAAATGTAACGCAAGCTACCAGCTTGTGAAATGTAACGCAAGCTACCAGCTTGTGAAAAGAGATAAACAAGCAGGTTGCTTGTCTTACAACCAGCTTGCGATTAACGACCATCCTGGTTTTAAAACAAAAGATATAAGTAAAATACATAGAAAAAGGAGTTCTCATGGAACCGTTAATTTTGACCACTGCCTTAACCGGCGCAGAGACAACCCGTGCTTCTCAGCCTAATCTGCCAATTACTCCAGATGAACAGGCACAGACAGCTATTGAATGCTTTAAAGCAGGCTCATCTGTCATGCATTTACATGTCAGAGAAGATGATGGTTCTCCATCTCAACGCTTAGAAAGATTTGAAGAATCTATTACCAAAATCAGAAAAGCTGTGCCTGAAATTATCATCCAGATGAGTACAGGTGGAGCTGTAGGCGTTCCATTTGAACAAAGAATGGCTCCTCTGAAACTGAGACCTGATATGGCAACCTTGAATGCCGGAACACTAAACTTTGGTGATGAAGTCTTTATCAACAGTCCAAAAGATATTGAAAGACTGGCTGCCTACTTCCAGGAAGTCAATGTAGCTCCTGAAATAGAAGTTTACGAATCCGGTATGATTGATATTGTGGCAAAACTGGTCAAAAAAGGACTGATCACCCATACCCCACTCCATGTTCAGTTTGTACTGGGTGTACCAGGCGGAATGAGCGGAAAGCCTAAAAACCTGCTCTATATGGCAGAACATTTAAAAGAAGAAATTCCAACTGCAACCTGGGGTGTAGCAGGCATCGGCAGATGGCAGTTACCATGTGCTATGATGGCGGTCGTTATGGGTGGACATGTTCGTGTCGGCTTTGAAGATAATATCTGGTATCATAAAGGCGTCCTTGCTGAATCCAATGCTCAGCTGGTAGCCCGTGTAGCCCGTATGGCAGAAGAATTTGGCCGTCCGATTGCTACGCCTGAACAAGCCAGAAAAATACTCGGATTAAGTTAGAATGAAACTGTAAGTTATAAACATTTATACAGCAAGCAGGTTGTAGAGCAAGCAACCTGCTTGCTTAGTAAAAGTATTAAGCTGATTACTTCTATAAAGGTTGTAGAGCAAGCAACCTGCTTGCTTAATAAGGCATTAAGCTGATTACTTCGATGAAGATTGTAGAGCAAGCAACCTGCTTGCTTAATAAGGCATTAAGCTGATTACTTCGATGAAGGTTGTAGAGCAAGCAACCTGCTTGCTTAATAAGGCATTAAGCTGATTACTTCGATGAAGATTGTAGAGCAAGCAACCTGCTTGCTTAATAAGGCATTAAGCTGATTACTTCGATGAAGGTTGTA
>JAGOCT010000063.1:4328-8157 GCA_017998585.1 Candidatus Cloacimonadota bacterium
GCTTGCTTAATAAGGCATTAAGCTGATTACTTCGATGAAGATTGTAGAGCAAGCAACCTGCTTGCTTAATAAGGCATTAAGCTGATTACTTCGATGAAGGTTGTAGAGCAAGCAACCTGCTTGCTTAGTAAAAGTATTAAGCTGACAGCTACGTTACATTAGTAAAAAACAGAAAGGGAAAAATGGAAAACAGACCGACCTGGCATCAATACTTTATGGAAATGGCTTATTTAGCTTCTCAGAGATCTACCTGTATCCGTAGAAAAGTAGGTGCCGTCATTGTAGGAGATAATCAGATTTTGGCTACAGGTTACAATGGTGCACCAAAGCATGTCAGACATTGCGCTGAAACAGGTTGTATGAGACAACAGATGAATGTTCCTTCGGGCACGATGCATGAGCTGTGTCGTGGAGTTCATGCTGAGCAAAATGCAATTGTTCAGTCTGCAATCAATGGAACTTCTATCAGAAATGCAACACTATATTGCACCAATCATCCTTGTTCTATCTGTGCAAAGATGATAATCAATGCTGAAATAAGAAATGTCTATATTGCAGATGATTATCCAGATCCATTAGCTAAAGAGATGTTTGCAGAAGCAGGTGTAGAACTTGTTTTGGTTGACAGAGAAAATGGAAAGTTAAAAAAATTGATTTAGATTTTGCGTTGATAATAACTTGTATAGTCTATTCTCGTATATTTAAAAACGACTATTTACTATACAAGTTTTTTTGTTTCATTTATTTTAATCTGATACTTTTATAAAAACAACATTTTTACTTCTTGTTTTTGGATGAATCAATCGTAAAGAAATTCATACATTTCAGGCATTTGTTAAAAAATAGATACGATTCTGTTTTTGGTTAATTTTAAAGTCAGAGAAAAAAAAGTTCAATTTTTAAAAAAAAACGCTTTACAATTATACAAATAAAATTTTTTCTTGTCATTAAGAATAATATTATCATCAGAGGGATGGATGCAAAAAAGATGGGAAATAGCTGAAGAGATTTCTAAAGACTTGAAACAAAAAGCAAAAGCACTGACAACTGAGATACATTGTCCATTGTTGATTGCTGAATTACTGGTACAAAAACAAATTGATAATAGTAGCAAAGTTGACGTTTTTTTCAAGCCAAAGCTTGATCAACTGTTAGATCCTTATCTTTTTAAACAGATGTCAGTGAGTGTTGACAGAATTATAAGCGCAATTAACTCTGGAGAGAAAATCACGATTTATGGGGATTATGATGTCGATGGTACCACCTCAACTGCCCTACTCTTTCTTGGTTTAAAAAAAATCAATGCCGTAGTTGATTACTTTATTCCTCACCGGATGGTAGATGGGTATGGTCTTTCTACAAATGGGCTTGAACAGTTGAAAGAAAAAGGAACAAAGCTGATTATAAGTGTTGATTGTGGAATCAATGCGATTGACGAGATAAACATTATCAATCAGATGGGTATGGAAATCATTATCACAGACCATCATAATGCCAAAAGTATTCTGCCTGAAGCCTATGCGACAATTAATCCTAAACTTGAAGATTCAGGCTATCCAAATAAAGATCTTGCAGGGGTTGGAGTTGCTTATAAATTACTGATGGCAATTTATAAGAAACTGGGGCTGGATACCGTTGAAAACCAGATGAAATATCTTGATCTGGTGGCTGTAGGAACGATTGCAGACATCGTACCCCTTACAGGAGAAAACAGAGTATTCGCATCTCTGGGTATGGACAAACTGAAAGATCAGAAAAATATTGGTTTACGAGCACTTATGGAGATTGCTGGTATTGCCCAAAAAGACATTGATACCAGTGATATTGTATTCGGTATCGCTCCAAGAATCAATGCCGCAGGAAGAATGGGCTCAGCCATGCGAGCTGTAGAACTACTGATTGCTACTGATGAGCCCAAGAGTCATGAGCTTGCTGAAATTATTGAACGTGAAAACTCACTGAGACAGCAAATTGACCAAAAAACATATCAGGAAGCCAATGAAATTATTGAAAAAAAATATAAAGATATCAAAAACACTTATTGTATGATTCTTTCATCTGATGACTGGCATCCGGGTGTGATTGGTATTGTATCATCCAAACTGGTAGAAAGATACTATAGACCAACCATTATGATATCATATCATGAAGGTATTGGAAGTGGATCAGGACGTAGTATCAGTGAAGTCGATTTGTTTGAAGCTTTATCTTCTATGGATGATGTTCTTGAAAGCTTTGGAGGACATAAGTACGCAGTCGGTTTGACTATCTTACCTGAATATATCGACACCTTCGAAAATAAACTGACACGCTATATCAAAGAACGAATCAGACCTGAAATGATGAAACCGGCATTGAAGATTGATAAAAAAATTGAACTGTACGAAATAACCAATAAACTAATGGAATGGCTAAACCATTTTTCACCCTTCGGGCCAGAAAATATGCCACCTGTATTTTACACCAAAGATGTCATGATTGTCGGATATCCTTATACTGTTGGACGAAATCATCTAAAACTTAAAGTAACAAAAGATGGATGTGTCCTCGATTTAATCGGATTTAACCTGGGCGATTTTTTACCAGTCCTTAAAAAAAATGCCTACATTGATATCTGTTTTACGCTTGATATGAATTTTTGGCAGGATAAAGTGACTTTCCAGGGTAATCTCAAAGACATCATTATCAAACAGACATGAAATTGTATAGAATAATCGCTTTCTTAATCATCACTATTTCATTATTAATGAGCTCATGTGCTCATATCGAAGAAAACTATCTTTATGAAAATATCAATCCGGTATGGTCACCCAAAAAACTCGAACCCATACTGGTTCAACCCATTCGTTTTCCTGTCAAAAAAGCAATATTTTCTGAGCGGAATCAATCCTTGTACATTTTGGATGAAAACAATACAGAACTAACAATTTACAGAAACCAGAAGCTTGTTAACAGGATTGGCAGAAATTCATCTGGCACCGGTACAATCCAGAGAATATCTGATATTGCGCTTGCTAAAGATGGAAATCTCTGGTTACTGGATAATTTTCAGAAAAAACTCTACAAGATAGATTTTAACGGGATGATACTCTCTCATTTTACGCTCACTGAACCTTTAAACCCTACTCAATTTATTATTGACGAATACAATAGTCTAATCATTTACGATAAGGGTAGAAATGAATTGATGGTTTATGAATCTCTCAGTTTAAAATATATCTACTCTTTTGCTAGAATGATGTTTGTTGAACCTTTGAGCCTTTCTGCCGTTAAAGACCGTATATGGATTTATGACAAAGGACAAAATAAAACTTTTGCATTTCTTACAACCGGCAAATTGATTTTTGAGATGTCTGGACAATGGTTTTATGACACTCATCTCAACTTATTTCAATATGAGCACTCTGCACTTCAAAATAAATCAAACCACTTTATCAGTCCACTCAATTACTTAAATAGAGACACAATCTCTACAGAAGGGCATTTTATAACACATAGCGGAGAAAATCAAATCAATGTCTATGAAATTAAGTATTAAAAATACAGAAAGCTACCTTTGTGTCATCATATCTGCTATTCTTTGCGGGATAAGCAGGTTTGATCTGCCTTTAGATTTTATGATTTTTTTCGCTATTATTCCTCTTTTCAGGTACTTCCAGCTAACAACTACCGAGTTTAAAAGCAAATCTTTAAAATACAATATTTTTCGTTCATTTATACATGCTTCGATTTACAGTACGATTTTCCTTTTGATTAGTGTCCATTGGATATCATTGGTTACAATACCTGGTTTTATCGGAATTCTCTTTTTATATGCTTTTTACTATAC
>JAGOCT010000064.1 GCA_017998585.1 Candidatus Cloacimonadota bacterium
GAATATGAAAGTGTTTCGGATGCCCGATGATATGTTCATAGCATTCTTTTTCTTTAGTCTTTTCTGAGTTTCTGATTAAACCTGCTTCTATCAATAAAGGTAAAGTGCGATAAACTGTCGCTCTGGAAACATCCGAATGTGCTATCTGAACATGAGCTAACAAAGCTTCTGCATCAAAATGAGTGTGCATGGCAAAAGCAGATTCCAGGATATTCCGCCTTTGAGTAGTTAACTTTAAGCCCTGAGTTTTCAGGTAATCTTCAAATATCTTTTCATGATCTTCCATCTGTTCCTCATTTATCACGAATCTCTTTTACTGAGATTGAGATTCATTCTCAACACAATATTTAAAAAGCAGCATTTCGTCAAGTATTTTTAAATATACGCATTTTTTTCTTGACTTTCCACCTGTTTTACCATATTCTTACTTTGATAAAGAGGTCTAATGAAAGAAAATATGAATCAGGATATTGAAGATACTATTCCAGAAAAGCTCATCGGAGAATTACTTGATCAAACAAATGACATATTTTTTATATGCAATCAAAATGGTCATTTATTCGCGATGAATAAGACTTTTGCTAATTTTATCGGTTATGAACCGTCTTTGCTTAGCTATGAATTAATCCGGAAACACTTCTTGCCTGATGATGTAAAAACGGTAAGTGATATTTTTTCAAGTCAGACATCTGGCTGCTTACAGGCGACCTGCATATCTGCTGCAGGCAATACCTGTTTATTTGATTTTTCCTATAAATACAAAAATGAACAATATTGAGTAATCGGTAAAAATCAGACCTCTATCCTCAAAATTGAGCATCAGTATAATATTTTAAAAGAAAAACTGGAAGAAGTCAACAGAATAGCACTACTAGGAGCATGGGAATATGATACAAAAAGCCATGAATTAGTATGGTCAGATATTATTTATGAGATTTTTGAATACCCAATTGATTCAAAACTGGCTATAGAGATTTACGATCAGTTTATAATTCATAAAAAAGATAATACTGAACTGATGAAGTTGAGCAACAAAGCGCTTTTATCTGGGATTGGATTCGAATATAACTGTGAAATCATGAGTTTGAATAAGAAAAAAAAATGGATAAAAATAGTCTGTAAAACTAAAATTCACAATGGAGAATGTGTCAGACTTTATGGATTTATTCAAGATATCAGTCAACAAAAAGCGTTTGAAAAATCTCTGCTTGAAGCAGAACTGAGATGGCAATTTGCTTTAGAAAGTTCAGGAGACGGTATTTGGGACTGGGATGCAAGCAATAATAAAGTTTTCTTTTCCAAACAATAGCTCAATATGCTAGGTTATAGTCAAGACAATACATGGCAAAGTCTTGAAGACTGGGATAGACTGGTTCATCCGGATGATAAAGAAAAATTGTACCAGGATCTGTTTTTGCATTTTGATGGCAAGACAGATATTTATATTAACGAGCACAGGCTTTTGTGTAAAGATGGAAGTTATAAATGGATTTTAGACAGAGGCAAAGTCATCAGCAGAGATGCTAACAACCGACCACTGAGGGTCATTGGTACTCATTCAGATATTTCAGATAGAGTGGCAAAAGACTTACTTCTCAAAGAAAGTGAAGAAAGATTTCGAACTCTGTTTGAGAGTATTACAGAAGGAGTAGCGCTTCATGAGCTGATTTTTAATGATAAGAGAGAAATCATTGATTATCAGATTATCAACGTAAATCATGGATATGAAAGGCATGTATCAATTAACAGAGATGCCGTTATTGGTAAAAAATCTACCGATGTCTATAAAACAAAGAAAGCCCCTTATCTGGAAGAATTTTCACGAGTAGCCGTTACGGGTGAGCCTTACCATTTTGAAGCGTGGTTTGAGCCACTTCAAAAGTACTTTATGATTTCTGTTGTCAGCCCAAAACTTTATCAGTTTGCAACCGTTTTTGAAGACATTACCGCCAGAAAAGAAGAAGAAATTCAGCTAAAAGAAATGAATAAACAGTTGGAAGAAGCAACCATGCGTGCTAACAATCTGGCTGCTGAAGCAGAATTCGCCAATTCAGTTAAAAGTCAGTTTCTGGCTAACATGAGCCATGAAATCCGCACCCCAATGAATGCTATCATTGGCATGTCACATCTGGCTATAGACTATGCAGAAAATGAAAAGGTAAAAAATTATATCATGAAAATACAGGATGCCTCACAAAATCTGCTTAGCATCATTACAGATATTCTTGATTTTTCAAAAATAGAATCAGGTAAACTGGATATTGAAGATAAGGCCTTTTATCTAAAACCCATGTTGAATCAGGTGTATGACATGTTTATTGTTTTAGCAGAAAAAAAAGGTATCGGCCTCAAAATGCAGTTATCAGATACGTTGCCCGTATTTATAAGTGGAGATTCTCTCCGAATCAGTCAGATTTTAATAAACTTGCTGAGTAATGCTGTCAAGTTTACAGAAAACGGATTGGTAACTCTCTCAGTCACGGAAAATTATGTTTCATCAGATACGGTTAAAATCCTTTTTTCTATAGCAGATACAGGTATCGGAATATCAAAACAAAAATTAGAACAGTTATTTATGCCTTTTATACAAGGAGATATATCAACCACAAGAAAATATGGTGGGACTGGTCTGGGACTGTCAATCAGTAAAAGACTGGTTGAGTTGATGAAAGGAAAGCTTGAAGTCAATAGTAAACCAGATCAAGGATCGGTTTTTTCATTTTCAATTGAATTTAAAACAAAAAAAGATTTTATCTCACTTAATACCCTGCTTGGTAAACAATCTTTAGCGATTTATCTTGTTGGGCATATCAATTTATCTTTTAATTATTCACAAAATGAAACCACAATGAGCCATATTCACATCCATCAATTCACTGATTTTCAAAATTTCCTGCAATATGCTGATTTAAATCAACACATCGTTAATGATTATTCTGTTCTCCTAAGTAACTTAATGATTCCTTATATTGACAAAGAAAATGGTCTCTTCCACTACAATAATATCAAAATGCCTTTTATAAAAGTACTGGACTCAGCCAATAAAGAATTAAATCTTTTAAAAACTTATATTTATGAAGAGAGAATACTCATGTTGGAGTCACCTCTACAAGAAAAAGATTTGTTTGATTTATTGTTAAAAAGTATCGATCAACCACTTTTTAAGAGAGAAACGACTTTCGTTAAACCTCAAATTGATGATTCGCTCACAAACAAAAGTATTTTACTGGTAGAAGACAATCTGGTCAACCAGGAGATAGCAATAGAATTACTTAATAAATATAATTTCAAGATTTACTGTGCAAAAACCGGCAAAGAAATGAAAGATTTAGCCAAAAGAAATCGTTTTGATCTAGTTTTAATGGATCTTGAGTTACCTGATGCAGATGGATTTAGTTTATCTGAATATCTCAAAAATCAAGAAAGACACAAACAGGTACCCATCATTGCCATGACAGCCCATGTCCTTCAGGATATCAAAAAAAAATGTTACGATTCAGGTATGATTGATATTATTTGCAAACCATTCGATCTAAACGATTTTTATGAAAAAGTGATAAAAAGTCTTTCGCTCTCATCTATTCAGACTGACAATAAGGATAAATCAGTCAATCAAACAGACAATTTCCCTGATTCAATGCCTGAGATAGATATAAAATCAGCTTTAAATAGAGTAAACTTAAATATTCCTCTTTATCTGTCTATCTTAAAATCCTTCTTAGAACAGGCTGATGAATCCGCAGAAATCATTCTTGAAAAAAAAGAAATTCCTGACAGTGAAAACAAAAAATTCCATCTTCATGCCCTAAAAGGTTCATGTGCCAATATCGGAGCATCTAATTTAGCATCAGTCTGTCAGTCTTGGGAAAATGCAATACGTTCAGGAGAAGAAGACAGCATTCTATATTTAAGATTTAAAGACAGTTATAGCAGGTTAAAACAAAATATCAATTCCCTTTTATCTCTTCCGAAAAAAGAACCAGATGATTTCCAAGTATCAAAAGACTCTGTTCCGACAGATATATCAGACAATAAAACAATCATAACTGAAGAATCTCAAGATTTTTTAGAGTTGAAATTTCTACTCGTAGAGCTAAAAACATTGATAGATAATGACAGTTTTGTGGATGATAGTTTGCTTCAAAATATATCGAAAATAGGGAGTGATAAGCCTGATATTTCTGAGATTATCAAAACATTAAATGACAAAGTAAACCAATTCGATTATCAGACTGCGAATAGTCTTGTCAATCAAATCTTTGACCTAATCAAGGAGAAAGAATGAACAAAGAAAACCAATTTACAATTCTGATTGTAGATGATATCAGAACCAATATCGTACTTCTGGCTGAATTGCTAAAAAATGATTATCAGATAAAAGTGGCAAATAATGGAAAATCTGCTCTTAGAATCGCTCATGAAGAGCCAAAACCTGACCTGATTGTTTTAGATATAATGATGCCAGAAATGGATGGTTATGAAGTATGCAGAATTCTTAAAAATGATAAAGAAACAATGGATATTCCTGTCATCTTTATTACTGCGATGAACGATGAGAAAAATGAAGAACTTGGGCTTGAACTGGGTGCAGTAGATTACATTACCAAACCATTTGTACCCGGTCTGGTAAAAATTAGAGTAAAACAACAACTGGAAAGAAAAATAGCATACGAAAAACTAGCGCATTCACTCAATGAAACCCAAAAAGCATACGAACTATTGAAAACGGCTCAGAACAAACTCATCCAGCTCGAACAAAAAAATGCTGTTCTGGCAATGGCTGTTACTGCAAATCACGAAATTAATCAGCCACTAATGGTTCTTTCCGGCACTCTGGATGTATTAAAGATAAAAATAGGTAATTCAGAACTAGATAAATATTTTGAAAAAGCGGATATAGCTATACAGAAAATTGAATCGATTCTTTCAAAATTCAGTCATATTGACCAGGTTCAGTTTAAAACATATCTGGATGATGTCAGCATGCTTGATATCAGTAAAAAAAATATTGAATTATAGCGGAGATTTTACCTCCGCTATTTTCATATATTGTTAATCAAGCGACAAAAACAAGTGATCAGCAAAACTGATTATACAATGCGAATATAAGCCATATCACTTGATTGGCACTAAAATATCCATTTCTGAATCATCCTGACCATATTTAAAACGTTCATCATAGATTTCAATCTGATCTCTTTTATCCATTTCATACGTTGTTTCTTTTGCCCATACACCAAAGATATAGCCATAAGTCTTATCAAGTGTATCGAGTGATCCCTTGTGAGTAAAACAAGCATATCTTCCTTTTGGCACATTGTAAGTCTGCATTGAATCAGGAATATGATCAAATGTCGTTACTTCATGGCAAGCGATATACTCAAATGGAGTGTCTTCAGTACATACATCCATATCTGTATAAACGCAGATTCCCATACAAGGTCCCTCCACTTTATCAGGGATAGCGTCATAAATTTTGTTGTACTCACCCCATAATGCAGGGATTGTGTTTTCTTTCATCGTAGAGGTACATTTTAAACCAGCTACTTTCATTTCATTCATTTCAATAATCTTGCATTCCATTTTGCACATTTCCTTTCCCTTGTCTTCTTTAATTTGTTTTAAAAAAACCTGAATATCAGCCTGCTTTAGCGCTTTGAATAAAGATATTCCCTCTTTACTTTTTCTCAATGACCCTGGAGTAATCTGATACTCCTTTCTGAATGCCCTGATAAACGCTTCAAAAGATTCAAACTGATATCGCCCTGCAATCTCCCTTAACGGTGTCTGGGTAAAAATTATCTCTTTGCCGGCATTGGATAGTCTTCTACGCCTGATGTACTCCTTAAGGGTATAACCGGTAAATGAAGAAAATATCCGATGGAAATGAAAACAAGATAGATTAACTTCATCTGCCACATCTTCCAGAGAAATGCGATTACATAAATTTGCTTCTATGTAAACTAGCACTTTGTCTATCAATCTTGTATAATCCATATCCAACCCCTTAATCTTCATTGACTTTTCTTGCTATAACATGGGACTCAAAAAACGTCAAGACTTTTTTTGCAATTCTGCAATTTATTTTTTTGTCATACAAGAAATCAGCTGAAATGCAATACATTAGACTATACAAAATCATATATTTCAGAATAGCTTAAACGACTTAAAACCTCGTCAGTACAACCTCGACTCAATGCCATATAGGATTTTTGAGCAATTTCTCTGAAATCTTCTGTCAAATAGCCTAATTTCACAATAATCAAATCTTTATTCAAATAATCAATACAAAGTGCTTTAAACATTTCTGCATTTGTAAATCCAATATGTTTTGATGTAATAATCAAGTCAAACTCATTTGTTTTAAACAGGATCAAAGTTGCACGAAACAACCCAAAATCTTTCACAATACCAATAGCACTACCTGTCAATTCTACAGGCTGGCAATACATCTGATCATAAACACCACCTATTTTAAGTGTTATTTCCTGATTCATTTTGTTTTCACAAGTGCTTACTGCAACAGGATCAAATATTCCAGCTACCAATATCTTTTTCCCATTTGTTTTATCTTTCAGATCGCAACTCAAAAGCCGTAAGAATTCAGTATTATCCCCCGTTGAGCCAGCAGTTGGATTATCACCGGAATCTGATATAAACACAGGTCTGACAATATCATTTAGAGCAACTGTCAAGGCTTCTGCAGGTGATAATGATGGCATAGAAAATGAAAACATGGATTGAGATTGTTTAAACTGATCAGCTAAAGCCATAGCCAGTGTGTTTGCTTTTGAATAATTATCTTTCGTTACGACCACAGCAGTAACGCCATTCTCTTCTGTATCAGCCCATGGGAATCCAAGACAATAGGAAGCAGAGATGACTTCCGGTTCTTTTTCAAGTCTTTTTAGTTCGTTTATCAGTGATTTCATCGGTTCACAATCCGTTTCTGATTTTTCACCGGCAATAAGGCATTTCACTTTCGCATAAGCCGTACTTAGTTTTACCTGATTAGACAGTGAATAATCTGCCATTTCGGCAGCCTTAAAACCAGTTTCCCACGCATCAATATGGGGTGCCGTTTTAAATGCGACATACGCATCAGCATGAGTCATCATTGCCTGAGTAATAGTGGCATGCATATCAAGGGCACAAAATACAGGTATATGCGGATAACGCTTTTTGATCTCAAGCAATAAATCAGTTTCAGCAGAACCAATATCTTTAACTCTCATCGACCCATGCAATGCCAGTACAAAAGCGTCAACAACTGGATTCTCAGCCAGATAATCAAAAAAACATTTCTTTAGTTTCATATAGAAATCTTTATCAATCTCTCCATTCGGAACAGCCTTGGCAAAAATGAGCGGAATGAGCTGATATGCTTCTTTATCTTCAAAATAGTCAATAATCCCTTTAGCAATCAAATATGCATTTTTATTGGCATAGATATCCTCTTTTTCAAATACAATAAAGTCTTCTGGCCCGGTAATAATCGGATTAAAGGTATTGGATTCGTGAAAGAACCCACCGATTGCTATTTTCATCGTTTCTTCCTTTCGCAAATTGCTTTTACTTTTTCAATATCGGTTCGATTCACAGAAAACTCACTAAACTGAAGTTTACCACCCATTGTCATATTCTCTTTTCTGTAGGTCATTTTTCCTTCATATTGACTATTTGCAGTCATGTGAAATTCTGAAGTGCCTGTTCTTTCTTGTATTACTAATATGTTCTCTGAATTGATTCCAGCACCAGGCATAATAAGTATTCTTCCTTTTGCCTGTATATTCAAAAGATTTAAAAGTTCCGCCCCTTCTAAGGCAGTCTGTTTTAAACCTGAACTTAACAAACGGTCTGCACCAGAAGCAATAATATCTTCCAAAGACTGAAATGGGTTAGAACTCATATCAAAAGCCCTGTGAAAAGTAACTTTCAGTGGCCTTGACAAATCGGCAAGTATTTTTGTTCTTTTTGTATCAATACTGCCGTCGGGTTTTAATATGCCAAAAACAAGCCCGTCTATTCCTGTCTCTCTCAACAATTCAATGTCCAGCTTCATCTGCTCAAACTCTAAATCAGAATAACAAAAGTCTCCCCCACGTGGTCTAATCATCACATAGAGCTCAATATCAAGATTTTTTCT